>JAITBS010000060.1 GCA_031283515.1 Planctomycetaceae bacterium | reverse complement strand
TACAAAAATAATAATTCCACTGATATATTAGTCTTTTAATAATTGCCGGTTTTACAATTGTGATCGTTCCGTTTTGCCTTTCAGGCAATGTTGAGGTGAGGTGCTGACCGTAGGTCGCGCTTCGCTTGACCTACGGTTATGAAAATATCACCTCTTCGAGGTGAAGAATAAAATGTCCACTGAATAGTTACTATACAAAAATCACATGATTTCTTGCAAAATAACACCCGTTATTTCCCACAAATCACCTGCTTTTTTGTTCGTAAACGGAGTAATACCAGAACGATAAAACTCCTTATTTTGTAAGGTTTCTTGAAATAACCGTGATTCGTTTACCATGACAATATGGTAAATAAAACGTAATACGGTTCGTTAAACGAATCTAGTTGTACACAAAACAACATTAGACGTCAACGGGGATTTTGCTTTTTTCCCAAATTGTAATTAGTTGGTCAATTGGTCGGGTAAGAATCGTTTATAGATTTTGCCGATAAAAATTTGCTAAATTACCAACCAACTTGTGAATATTTGGAAAATTTGTAAGTCATTGCTGAATGATTCACAATGATTCGAGAACAATTTCATACCAAAGCGTTTTTGCTTCAGGACTAAGTTTAATCAGTACCGTCTCACCGGAATTAATAATATCCTTACCAAGTTGCTCTTTTCGTTGTCCGGCCGGATTTAAGGCAAAATATCGTACAACTTTTCCGCCGGTCTGTAATTTCAGAGTCAACGGAATGCCTTCGCAAAGAATCGGAGCATCACCCCAATGATCGTGAACCGTCATACGATCAGGATTTGTATTATCGTATCGTTCAAACTTCATTCCCGTGTTTTCCATGAAACCAGTTGCCGCAACAAGAATTCTGTTGGGAGCAAGTTCCGTCAGTGAAACGGTCGCCCAATCAAGCCGTGTTTTTCCAAAGGACAATTCTATCGTACCAATTTTGAATTTCCGGTTCCGAATGAATCCTGAAAAGATTTTCGTTTTCGGTGTATTTAATGTAAAATATCCGGCGTCTTTTTCTTCGAGATTCCACGTTAATTCTCCCGTGTCACTGACGAACACTTTTTGATCTTCGGGAATTACCGGAATCTTTGGGAGATCAGTTCCATTCTTGCCGCTCAAATCAAGTACCGTTTTATGCAACAACGTCAAACGGAAATCCAATCCGATTGATTTGAAATCAATTTGTCGCGGTGAACGGTCTTTGATGAAAGCATTCAGTTCTGTTTGTTGATCCATTGAACCGAGAATCGTCGTTTGGGCTTTGGCAACATCACCGCGCAGAATAATTGCAGCACAAGCCGGAGCATGAACCAGTTGTCCGGTGTGTGCGATCATGTCGAAATATCCGGTGAATTTTTCCGGTTCAATATTGGGTTCGTGGGCGTAAGTGTATTGAAAGACACCGTTCCAACCTTGAAATTGAGCAAACGCACAGATCATTGGCAAACCTTCGGCACTAAATTGATTCGGAACCGGATGATTATATTCGCTAACCGTATGCGGTTTCCCAGCAATCCGGCGTGTTCCAAGCCGCGTGAAAATATCGGTGTCCACAAAATTAACCAACGCCCGATTACGAATATACCAATCCTTTTTGTCCCATTGTTTGACTGACCACGACGGATGATTCCAATAAGCATGATCGTCACAATAATCCAATGCCGCTTGAACATGTTTTGAACCATAATAAAGTTGTGTACCGGAAATCGGTGATTGTACGTTGAGTTCCGATTTGAGATACTGCGACATCGGAAGCCAATAGTTCCATTCAAGATCAACAAGAAATTGCCAAAAATCACGGCGGTATTCTTCGGAAAGATGTATTTCATTTTTTTTCAAAGTTGGAACATTGCCTTTTTCCAAGGTACAACTTGCATCAATACCGAAATTGCCGCCGGATCGAAGTGTTACACCGGCAATTTCAAAGGTTCCGGGTTTTAATCCTGTAAAAGTGAACCGAGCATTTTCGTAATCCTGAGTTCCGAAAAAATGATATTGAAACGTTTTCCATTCCGGTGTTACCGAAATAACCGCGTACATTCCGAGATTTTCCCACGGCGCAGCGTCCATCGCAACATAAGGACGTAAAGAAATCGGTTTATCGCTGCGAATCCGAAACGATAATGTATATGGTTTATTCTTTTCGACTCTGAATTTTCGGAACATCAATTGCGGTGTCCAACTGACTTTACCGTCACGGTGAACAACAACCCGAACTAATTGCTCGTCAGGAACAACATAACATTCGGCTTGTTCTTTGTCATCACGCTGTAAATACCAATCTTTGCCGTCAAATGTCAACGGTTTACTAAAATCACCGCCGTAAATCATTTCATCACCAAGCGGTTCGTTGATACAATTCCATGATTGGAGCATTGCTTGAGTTGTTCGATATTTTTTGCGAAGCCAATCGTTCCATTGTTTTTGAAATTCCGTTCCGTAAGGTTCCGGCAAATCGTCAAGATTGCCGTTTGCCCATTCGATAACAACAGAATTTTCGTTATTGATTTCAACCATCGCTACCGCCGGTTCATTATTGTACGACAATCCTGTGTAAGGATTAACATGGGTCAACAAGTCTTTGGCATATTCTTTTTGTAATTCAATCATTCGCGGTTCGAAATTATCAAGACCCTTATCATATTTGGGACGTTTATCTTTATGCGGAAAACCATCACGATCATCAAGCCAACGTCCAACATGCAAATTGATATTGACATAAATTCCGCGTTTTTTCAGGGCAGCGATCAGATAATCAAGTTTATCAAGCATAATCGGATCGATTTTGCGTTGTGATTTTGGTTTGTCGCCCCAGATTGCCCATGAATCCATGTGGTGCAAGCGAACACAGTTAATACCAAATTGAGCAAGACGATCCGCAAGTTTTTCCGCAGAGTCTTTTTCTGGAAAATTAGCACGACCGGAAAGATTGGTTGCCCAGAACCGAATTTCTCCGTTGCCAGTTACGAATTTATCGTCTTGCACTCGAACAAATCCGTATTTACCCGCCGGAGCATCCAATAACGATGACATATTGATACCATCTTTCGGCGTATCATAAGAAATCGCAAACGGAAACAATTCGTCCGCCTTGAGAAATTCACACAATAATGTTTCACAAAATATGGTAATAAAAATAAACAAAATAAATTTGTAACTGTTCATGGTGATTGCTTTCATGAGTTAAGTCCCTGTTTTTTATTTACGGGAACGATTGTAAAATGTGTAATATTTCAATGGAATTTTTGTAATATATCAGTGGAATTATTATTTGAATTTGTTTACAGTTGGCAATTAAAAGGTCGCACCGGTTGGTTTTGATATTGTGTTGTACGCCGTGAGTCTTTCATTTCCGTCCGTCAACAGGGGCAAGTCGGCAATCGCCGTAGTGTATTGTTTAAAACGTTTCGGCGAAACGTTGACTACCTTTGGAGTTCCACTGGAAACAATTTGACGAAAATTCCGCTGATATATTACTCATTTTCTAACTCTCTCCTTGTAAAAGGAATATATCATATAATTTTATAAAAATCAACGGCTGATTTTTATATCGTGCTTTTTCGAAACTATAAATCGGGTAAGAAACATCAATCTTGCGTAATTCTTCAGTGGTATTTTTATTTGAATGACTTAATTCCATTGAAATATTACTGAAAAGGTTAGGGTAACTTGTATTCGATCCTGCTAACGTGGTAAAATACTTATTATTTATTGAAATGGTTTACTCAACATCGGCGGTTTAAATTCATTTTGTAACAACTTATTATTGGAGCAATAACGCCTAAAATTTCCACAACGAATTGCAAAAATCTGAAATTATTTTTGTGAGATTTTTAATTTTATGATTACTTTTTTGTTTTCGCGGTTATGTTTCGTTGTGTTAAACAAGACGGTTTATTGTGTTACATAAAGCATATTATATCATGAGTACCAACCTTGAGTAAAGATCAATCTTTTAAACTTTTTTTAATATATCAGTGGAATTATTATTTTTCGATTTTCACTCCAGTGGAACTCCAAAGGTAGTCAACGTTTCGCCGAAACGTTTTAAACAATACAATACGGTGATAGCCGACTTGACCCTGTTGACGGACGGAAATTAAAAACCAACCGTGTACAACACCATAACAAAACCAACCGTTGCGACCGTGGGTTTATTGTATTGTTCAAAACATTTCGGTGAAAGGTCGCCTACCTTTTAATTGCCAACTGTAAACAAATTCAAATAATAATTCCACTGAATATATTACGATTGCTTATATTTTGAGTATTTATGTTGGTGTTCTCCTAAAAAGGTTATCGAATATTGGGAGAATCTTGTATTTGCTGTAGGAGGTGT
>JAITBS010000659.1 GCA_031283515.1 Planctomycetaceae bacterium | reverse complement strand
GATCCGACGAAGGTAGCGGCTCAGACGGTTGGCGGTTATCGAGTGGATTCACCGGCGATCAGCGGGACGAACCAAACGGGCACCTCCAGCGGAGTTGGAATGACCGGTCAGGCGGATTCTAATGAACGGTTGATTTTGCAGGCTGCCGAAGCCGGTAGTGACAAATTCGTCAACGTTTATGTCGCCCAGGGCTCGTTTGATACCTACGACTACTATGGCACCAAAGTGAGTTATGCCACCGGCAGTGATGTTATTGCAACAATCAACGGTAACCTCGCCAGCTCCAAAGGGAACAATATTTCGATTAACACACCGGATTTAGCGTTATCGATGAATGTTGCGAATGTGGTTGGTTTAACCGGATTCTCGATTGACGGCGGCGGGGCGTTGTTCCAACTGGGTCCTGATGTTGTTTCGACACAACAGATGCGTTTGGGAATTGGTTCGATGATGACAACACGTCTGGGTGGTGCGAGTGGACAACTGTACCAACTCAAAAGCGGCGGTAATGCGGATTTGAAAACATCCGATGCCAGCCGTAAGTTAGCGGACAGGATTGTCAACGAGGCGATTTCGACTGTTGCCACAACACGAGGTCGGTTAGGGGCTATCCAAAAAGCATCGCTGGAACCAAACATTTCGGCATTGCAAGATTCTTTAACTGCCTTAACCGAATCGGAAGCTCAGATTTCAAATGCGGACTTTGCCGAAGAGAGTTCCAACCTGACGCGGTTACAACTCTTGCTCCAAGCCGGTATGCAAACGTTGGGTATTGCCAACCAACTTCCGCAATACGCCGCCTCGTTGGTTCAATAGTTTCACAAACGTCACAATCACTTTGATAAAAGTGAGTGGGACAAGGAAAAGTAAAAAAGCCGGAAGTTCATCTTCCGGCTTTTTTAACATAACTTCACCCTCCACTCTTCACTCTCCGCTACGATAAGAACACCTCAACAGTTTTATCGTTGAGTGTTAGTGTCTATCTTGTGTATTTGTTCTATTCTTTCTAATCCTTGTTTTGTTTGTACTAATTTATTTTTTACCGAATTTCTTGGAGGAAAAGTGATCTTTCACGATTTCCCTGCCGATAATAAATTTAGATTTTTATGCTGGCAAACGGAATAGTTTGGTAGTTATCGTCTGTGTATTCTTGTTATGAATTTTATCGAAACCAAAAAAAATGCTTGATAAAATTTCAATAGTTGCGGAACACTCATCAGGGAGGATGAAAGGTTATGGCAGTAGCACAGTGGACACCCGAAGAAACGGCTAAACTGTGGGAAGAATTTATCCAAGATCGATCCAACCAAAAACTTCGTAATATTCTCATTGAACGTTACATGCCGTTGGTGAAATATCATGGCGAACGTGTCGGTTCACGTCTTCCTGATGAAGTAGAATTAGATGATCTGATTTCAGCAGGAATCTTTGGATTGATGGATGCTATTGATGCCTTCGATTTAAAACGCGGAGTTAAATTCGAAACGTATTGCGTTCCGCGAATACGCGGGGCAATGCTCGATGAATTACGAAATATGGATTGGGTTCCGCGACTGGTGCGTTCGCGGGCACGCAAACTCATGGAAGCCAGCAAAAAACTCTCCGATAAACTCGGGCGTCCACCCTCTCACGATGAATTAGCAGAAGAATTAAGTCTCTCCGCTTCCGAATTGGAACGAATGATGTTTGACGCCAATGCGGTGAATCTTGTCAGTTTGAACAAAAAATGGTTCGAAACGGACGGTTCCAAAGATATTAGCGAAATTGATCTTGTTGAAGATCAAAAAGGGGAAGACCCAACTACCCGAATCCAAAAAACAGATTTGATGCGATTGGTCACAAAAGGACTCAGCCGTAATGAACGGCTAATTATTATTCTTTATTATTATGAAGAAATGACCATGAAAGAAGTCGGTATGACTCTTGATTTAAGTGAAAGCCGAGTGAGCCAAATGCATAGCAGTATTGTTGAACGTTTACAAATGCAACTCGAAGAACGACGCGCCGAATTTGCAACATAACACTTCATTCAAATCCGAAAATAAATATAATGTAACTATTCAGCCGCCTTTCAGGTGATGTTGAAGAAAGGCGGTTGCACCGCGTCGAGGTGAAGATGAAAATCGACTCCGAATAGTTACAATATAATTTCAAACACATCACATCATGGCAACCAGTATTGAAGATTTTGTTAAACGTATTACGCGAATGAATCGAAAATTTACGTTTATTTTCACAGAAGATTTCTTCAATATTATGGGGAAAACCGGTGTACTGACGGATCGGTTCAAAGCAATTCGTAACACTTTCCGGTATGTGAATCACCGGAAAGGAACAGATGCGGATTTACATGTTGCGGAGGATAAGGTTCTTTTTGATGTGGAAGTGGCTGTGGTTGATAAAGGGTTTTCCTGCTTTATTACGTCATTCAGTGAACTAACCAATGTTCCCTTCAGTGATCATGCTATCATTTATGGTTTAGGAAATGATCAGGTTGATGCACAGAAAGCAAAGTTTCAGGTCGAATCGTTTTTGGCAGAAAAACGTAACCAACCCATTTCAACGGTCAATATGCTCGCCGCACGGCGAAAACGTCAACTCATTCTGGTTGTCGAAAACCAAGCCGACCTAAAACGGCCAAGTTTAGAACCAATTCGTAAATTACGCAGTCAACTCTGTACCATTCTCATTAATCCTGAAAAAGGTCCTGTTGTTGATTGTCAGGTAAGTAAACTGTTTCAGGAAGGAAATAGCAGTTCCCTTTCGACATTGCTCAACATGTTTTGTGCGCATTACAGTTAGCACAAGCAACAGCAACCGCTGCTCGTTACAACCGAATGATTGCTCGGATTTTCCCGTCATTCTTCTAATTTTGCCGATTATCCAAACAGTGAACTCACCGTGAATGCGGCAAACTGACGCGAATAAAGAATCGAACTCATCGCCATTTGTGCAAGCAATTCATTACGGGCTAACCGTGAAGATTCCAACGCCGTATCAGTATTTGAAATTTTCCCTTCCGCTTCGGTTACTGTTGTCAGGAGACTATCAAGATTATCCGCATTGGCAGTTAGTAAATTCTGCGAAACACCAATTTGAGATCGTGATTTTGCCAAACTATTAACAGCATCATTGACAATACTGTACGCCTGTTTCAAACCGGCATCCGAATCGTAATCAATATTACGAAGTTCAGCTAACACGCCGTTCGAACCGCCAAGATAACCCGTGCCGACACTTGAAATACCCATTCGTAATTGTAAATCGGACACCACATCTTTACCAATCTGGAACATCGCACCGCCGCCAGTTACCTTAAATGTCGTAATTTCAGGAGTGGTAGGATCTATCGTTGCACCGTCATTTTTCGCAAAGGAATTGGAAAGCGATGTCGTAAACGATAAATCAGAATCCGAATACGAAAGATTCAATCCTTTGGCAGTTGTTTCTTTTCCGTTCACTTTAACAACAGCATCTAAACC
>JAITBS010000642.1 GCA_031283515.1 Planctomycetaceae bacterium | reverse complement strand
AAAACACCGCATCACCCTCCATCACTGCATTACAAAGTGGACACAACGGCGGAAAAAATAAATCAAACATGGGAAAAGGAATTGATAGTTAATAGTTAGTAGTGAATAGTTAATAGTGGATAGTTCGCAAGCGGAATTATTGCCGAAACGGTATTATCCCGCCTGCGAACTATCCACTATTCACTACTAACTATTCACTACTTACTCTCCACTATTACAAGATAAACAAACAATAACAAAACAGCAACAGCAAGGAAACCCTGATACTGTTGTCGGAACTTCTTTCGTTGTTCAACCTGATATTCTCCGCCTTTCAACCGGCTAAGATAATCCATGTAAATCCGACCAAGATCAAATGTTCGGGTATCCGCCGGAATATACACGCCCTCCGTTAATTGAGCAATATCTTTGAGTGTTTGTTCATTGACCTTTGACCAAACTTCACGACCTTCGTGTTTCAAATACGTCAGGTTGCCCACTGCATCACGAATAGGAATTCGTCCGCCTTCAACCGTATCACCAAGCCCAACCGCTAAAATACGAACATGGCGTGCCGCTGCCTCTTTGGCAGCTTCAAGCGGCATTGATTCCTGATCGTCGCCGTCCGTAATCAGAACAATCGCCTGATCACGATTCGATTCCGGCGGCATCGCATCAAGTGCCTTACGAATCGCATCGCCAATCGCTGTACCACCACGCGGCGCAGAATTAGTATCCACAGAGTCAAGAATGTCATTGTAAAAAATATGATCCGTTGTCAAGGGAACCTTAATCATGGGTTTACCGGCAAAAATAATTAAACCAACCCGATCTCCAACAACTCTTTGCAATAAATCCTTAATATCCGATTGAGCTCGTTTCAAACGATTGGGAGATACGTCTTCGGCAAGCATTGACCGAGAAACATCAAGCAAAACAAAAATGTCCGCCCCTTTGCGCGACACTTCCTCAAAGTAAACACCAAACATCGGTCCAGCAACCGCAAGTAAACCCAATAACATCCCACTCAACAAAATAATTGACCGAAACAGAACTCGAATACCATCACGTTTAGGCATTAAACGTTCCTGCATCGCGATTGCAAGAAAACTTTCGGCAGACCGGCACTTCTGCTTATAAGCGTAACGAAACAAAATCGCCAACACCGGAATTAGCCAAAGAAATAAAAGAAAAAAAGGTCGATCAAACATCGTAACAACCTTCACGAAAAATTTTTTTCTCGTAACCAACTTCATCTGCAAAACAAAACTGTCCGTAAATGACACAAATTTTCGCAGATTATTCTTACACGTCAATCAGGGACTAAATTTACAGAAGAATCAACATCAAGAAGAATCAACATCAATCTGTGGACAAATCAGCACTAATCCGCAAAATCCGCAAACTAAATCTTCATGCGGCATAAAAAAAAGCGGTTCCTAAGAACCGCTTTGAGTGCGAAATAAAAAAAACCGGCAGTACCTACTTTCGCAATTTGTTTACTATCATCGGCTTCGAAAGCTTAACTTCTATGTTCGGGATGGGAATAGGTGTGACCTTTCGAATATTACTACCGGAAAAATTAGTAACTTAGTACAATAGAACTCAATGAAACGAAAAAATTATACCGATTTTTATCATCATACCCGTTTATACAAGGAAGGGGTATTCCAAAAATCGGGATTTTGGAGAGCGGAATCGAGGATTTTACCGACTTCATCCAACTCCATCTCATCTAATCCGGCGATGTTGGAAGAGTTACGGTCAAAAGAATGAACACCTGTACTACTAACATCGAACCCAACCGAGTCACCGCTTTTCAATTCGAATCCATTGTCTTTTAGTATTTGTTTGATCGCCATATTCAAGATATTCGTATCAATATGACTGATGAAAGAATCAATCAACGACTCTTTTTTTTGTTTATCGTTCGTTTCAAAAGAGGCATTCGAAGTAACAATGGACTTGTTTTGGTTCCACGGGGCATCCAATGCGTTAGTGCCCCAAGCTCTTAATTCACCTAAAACCTTTTTTAGAACGTACTCATTTTTATCTTCATCGTAATCATAGTACAAACCGCCTTCACTTCGCTTATCGTCTTCTCTTGAATAGAATGTATTATCAACGGTAACAATCTGAACTGCCGATTTAACCCAGATATCCGATTCTATACCCAAAGTCTTGTTGTGATGACTGGGATTGATAATTTGGGTCGTGAAATAAAAGGAATCTTTATTTCGTTCAGTACTTAAATCCATACCGGAAGCATCGGCAAAATTCTGTAACATTGCTTCGGCAAGAGAAATGCCCTTGATCGTTGTATTATTGAGGTCATCAATAAGAGTTCCAAGTTCTCCTTGATTCTGATCATCCCAATTATGCATCTTGCTATGGAACGATCCACCGCCCGATTGAAACTTTCCATCTTTACCTATTACAAGAATAATGGCAAAATGATCATCTTCATTCACACCGTGCGACTTCATCACTCGGCTTATTACATTATCGATGTCTGATGCGGAAATGGCTTGTGATTCGCTCATTAGTGCCGATGATGACTTTACCAATGAGACCGCCGAAGAAGAAATGTATTCGTCTTTGATGTTCCATGTAGATGGAGCAGGTAACGGAGATTTG
>JAITBS010000628.1 GCA_031283515.1 Planctomycetaceae bacterium | reverse complement strand
TAGAATCAGTTACTGACGGAACCAGTAACACGATTGTTGCCAGTGAAATCGCCACATCCAGTAATCGAGGCGACACTTCCCCAAGAGTAAAAGGCGGAGTTTACGGTGCTGATTATACGACAGGAACAAAATCCGCCCGCGACAATTGTTTTTTAATTGCAATCTCATCTGTAGATCGGAATGTTTTGAATACACCGTTACGAAGAGTGTGGCGAGGTCATTGGTTTGCAGACGGTAGAACCGCTTCAACCGGTTTTACAACTGTTATTAAACCCAATGGTCCCAGTTGTGCCCAAGGGAATGATGATAATACAGGAGCCAATAATTACACCGCTCAGAGTTATCATTTAGGTGGTGTGAACGCATTGCGATTGGACGGTTCCGTCTATTTTGTATCAGATACAATTGACAATGCCAATCTGTCCGATGCTGCCGGTAATCCAATCAACGCAGCAGGTCCCACTTCAGGCGAAAGTCCTTACGGAGTGTGGGGGGCATTGGGAACAATCAACGGCGGCGAGTCCGTAAGCCCGTAACGATTAAGGAAATCAAAAACGAACGCGGAACAATAAAATAAACTTCCGTGTTCAATGCAGGCATAACGCCTGTAATCTTAAAAACACTTAATTACAACTTTTACTAACCATTAGGAGATTATTTATGCGAAAATATATTTTTACAGGTTTTACGCTGGTAGAATTGCTTGTTGTCATTGCAATTATCGGTGTTTTAATTGCGTTACTTCTTCCAGCGGTTCAAGCGGCGCGAGAATCGGCGCGGCGAATGCAGTGTACCAATCACCTGAAACAATTCGGGATTGGGTTACACAATTACAATGATGTTCACAAGGTTCTTCCGGCGGCGGTGAGTGCGATTGGAAAGTATGCGCGTCCAATTCGTCCTCAGTACGGAACAACCGGTTGTACGCGGGATGCGGTGAACCTTCAGTACAGTACCCACACCAAATTACTTCCGTTTTTGGAACAAACGGCAAGATATGAAGCGTTGGAAACCGTCAACACGTTGGAAAATGCTTATCCGCATTGGGGATGTGATGAATCGGGTCAGTCACACAGTACCACAAATCGTACAGGAATATTCGCCGCAACAGCGATTACTGCGGAAAATATCGCTCTGTTACGCGCCGCATCAGGAGGAAAAATCAATTCATTCCTTTGTCCGAGTGATCCGTACAGTTATGAACCAGGGCGAAACTATATCGCCAGAACAAATATTGTAACTTGTCGCGGCGATGTTCTGGAAACAACTTATTACGGAGAAGTCAGTATCAATCCGGGTAATGCCGCTATTGTCGGCAGCGGAGAACGCGGTCCTTTTACTCCTTGGACATGGCGCAAACTCGGCAGTATTCAGGACGGAACCAGTAACACAATTGCCGCCAGTGAAACGGCAACATCATCAAGTGTTCTTCCCAATCAGTCGTTGGAAGTGAAAGGCGGTGTTTGGAATGGGGCGTTTGGAGATGTTGCCGCGACAACTGCTCTAAAATGTTTGCTCGATTCGATTTCTCCAACCGATCCGACAAGACTTACCGGTGACCGAATCGTGTATCGCGGACATTGGTTTACAGATGGTCGGGCTGCTGTTACGGGATTTACAACCGTGATGAAACCCAATGGACCGCAATGTGCCAACGGCGGTACTGATGACAGTACCAACAACAATGCTAACGGAGCAGTTTGGACGGCACAAAGTTTTCACAACGGCGGAGTAAACGCTCTGAAACTGGACGGAGCCGTTGTTTTTGTTTCGGAAACAATTGATAACGCCAATTTGCGTGATTCCAGCGGAAACGCAATTCCCAGAAATAATATCGGATACGGTAAAAGTCCTTACGGTGTTTGGGGAGCGTTGGGAACAATCAACGGCGGTGAATCTGTTTCTTATCCGTGACAAAATTGACTCTGTTACAAAAAAAATACAAATCATCATTTTATTTCAAAGGATTACCATGCGTCAATATTTTGTTTTGATTATTTTCGTATCACTGTTTCTTTTTGGGTGCAGCGGGGAACATCTTCCGCCGAACTTGCCAAAACTTTATTCTGTAACATTAACAATTGTTCAAGACGGAAAACCGTTTAACGGTGCAAGTGTTGTGATTGTGAACGAAAATTACGCTTCATCGCCTTGGGCGGCTGGAGGTGTTACAAATGAACAAGGTCAGGTCAAACTCCGAACGGAAGGAAAATATTCCGGTGCGCCCGCAGGAAAGTACAAAGTTACAGTTACAAAAGTTGAAACGCCGGATATTGAACTCACCGAAGATTCCTCTTCACCGGAGTACAATAAAAAGGTAAAAGAAATTCAAGATAACACGTTTTATCTTGTCGAAGATAAATTCACAAAACTTGATACCACTCCGCTTCGTATTGAAATTACACCATCCGAGAAAAATTTTGAATTGGATGTCAGTCCCGCTGTCCGTAAAAAATATTCAGGAAAATAAAATTAAAACCGTAACTGTTTACTGAAAATTATCTACACCTTAATAGTGCAGGCATATTTATTGATGCAATATTTTGGTAAAACATCACCTAATATTTTATTATTTGTGTGAGCAGTTACTCCAAATTTACATCTCACAATATTTATTTTGAACAAAAAGACATTTTTATTACACAAAAACATCTTGTTTGTTTTAAAAGAACTATGATAATATAACTGTTATCATAACAAATTTACTTTAACCCCCTTATTTCATTATGCAAAAACATTCAAATTGCCGTACAAAATCTCGGCGTCATTTTTTGAAAACCGCCGGAATAATTTCTGCCGGTTTGGGAAGTTTCAATATTTTATCGGTTAACCGTGCCGCTCATGCGGTTGGTTCCGATGAAATCAAGATCGCTCTGATTGGTTGCGGCGGTCGTGGACTTGGAAGTGTCTTTGATCGTTTCGCTGTCGGCGATAATGTAAAACTTATTGCTCTTGCCGATGTTATTCATGAAACAGCAATCCGTGCCGCCGATCTACTCCGTAAAGATGAAAGAACAAAAGGAAAACTCGATCTTTCAGAAAACCATCTATTCGGCGGATTCAATGCGTACAAAAATGCAATTGATCTTGCTGATTTGGTATTAATTGTTTCACCGCCGGCATTCCATCCCGATCATTATCTTTATGCCGTCGAAAAAGGAAAACATGTTTTCATTGAAAAACCGTTTGGTGTGGATGCCGAAGGTTACAGACGTTCCATGAAGGCAAACAAAATTGCCGAAGAAAAAGGACTCACCGTTTGCGGCGGTTTTCAACGTCGGCACGAAAAAAATTATCAGGAATGGATCGAACAGATTCATCAAGGTTTTATCGGCGATATTATTGCAACACGTGTTTATTGGAACGGAGCCGGAGCAAAAATACGCGGTGTTCGCGGCGACGGAGAACCGGAAATACGTTTTCAAGTTCGTGATTGGTATTTTTTCAACTGGCTTAGCGGTGATCACATTCTAGAACAACATTGTCACAATATTGATGTCGGTAACTGGATTCATGGTAAAGGTGATCCATTGACTCATCCGATTTCTTGTATCGGTTTAGGAGGACGGCAAGCACGGAAAACGCCATTCGTACCTTATAACGAATGCGGGAATTTGTTCGATCATCATTATGTCGAATATCAGTTTGCTGACGGAACAATTATGCACAGTCAATGCCGGCAAATACCGGGCTGCTGGAATAGTGTTACAGAAAAAGTTCAGGGAACAAAAGGATCGGGAGAAACCAACTGGCTAAAACCTAATGACGGTAACCGTTGGGAAATACCGAAACGTAATGGTCGCCGAAGCGGTTATGTTCAAGAACATATTGATCAAACCGAAGCCATTCGTAACGGAAATAAACTTCACGACGGCTGGCATTCCGCAACCTCTACCATGACTGCTGTCATGGGTTGGCTGGCAACTTACAGCGGTAAGGAAATTAAATGGGATGAAGCCGTTGAAAAAGGAAAAACACTTTTTCCATACGATCAGGAATTGACCTTCGACACACCGGCTCCTATTCTTCCCGGACCGGATGGAACTTACGAACACGCCGTTGCCATTCCCGGACGTTACAACCCGTTTGAATAACAATAATAAACTGACAATATCGTAACTGATAATGTCAATTACGATATTGTTTTACAACAAAGAAAGACCCCAAAACTTATGACCAACCCAATTTCACGACGCCGTCTTTTGGAATTTGTAACGTTTACACCGTTACTTTGGGGCAATCTTTCCGGTATTGCTGAGGAACAAAAAATCTCATACCCTATTAAACAATCAGTTGCTTACGGAGCTTTTCGTTCCATACCGTTGGATCTTTTTGCAAAGCGTTGTAAGGAAATTGGGTTGGTTGGAATTGATCTTGTGAATCCGAATGAATGGGAAATTGTAATGCAAAACGGACTTATCGTTACGATGTCGCGTGCGCCCGGTGCTTCCATGAGTGAAAGTTTCAATCACATTGAGTATCACGATAAAACGGAAACAATTTATGCCGAACTCTTACCGTTGGCTGGTAAAGCCAATGTCAAAAATATGATTTGTTTTTCCGGCAATCGTAAAGGTATCAGTGAGGAAGAAGGGTTGGAGAATTGCGTTAAAGGAATCAAACGAGTTGTTCCTATTGCGGAAAAAAACGGTGTAACATTGCACATGGAATTACTGAACAGTTTTGGACACAAGGATTATCAGGCGGATCATACGGCTTGGGGTGCGGAGGTTGTCCGGCGTGTCGGCAGTGAACATTTTAAGTTACTGTACGATATTTATCACATGCAAGTTATGGAAGGGAATCTTATTGATACGATTCGTAAAAATCAAGAGGTGATCGGTCATTATCACACAGCTGGTTGTCCTGGCCGAAAAGACTTGGATGAAACACAGGAAATCTATTATCCTGCTGTTATGAAAGCAATTTGCGAAACAAAATTTCAGGGATATGTTGCCCACGAATTTTCGCCCAAAAAGAACGATAAATTGGAATCGCTCGTTGATGCCGTGAATGTTTGCCGAATCAATATTGAACAATGAAAACCAGAATCAATATGATTGAATTATTGTTTTGTTAAGTTTTTTATTAAACTAAAATCGAAACTTCAAATTATTTTTGTATAAAAATTATGAAACGACGGACTTTTTTGAAAACTGTTTCATTAGGAACAGGAATATTCCTTTCAGGAAATCATATTTTTGCAACAGATTCCAATGTAAATTCTGATAAAAATTCTGAAACCGGTTTAACGCTTGCTGTTCAGACATGGACGTTCCGTGTTTTTGATCTTGACGTTGGAATACGGAAAATCCGAGAGGCGGGAGTTCATTTTGCGGAAATTGCGGGCGGGATTCAACTTGCCGGACAGAAAAAACGGGCGTCGGCGATGACAAGAGAAGAGCGAAAACGAATTAAAGAGGTTTTGACGGAGAATAACGTACAGGCGGTGAGTCTTGGCGGTTGTCAAGGAACAACGGAAGAGTTTGATTTCGCTGTTGAGATGGGTTTGTTACGTTTACAAGGAGAACCGCCTTTCGATAAACTTATTGAAATTTCGGAACGGGCTGAAAAATATAAAGTTCAGTTCACGTTACATAATCATGCGAAACCCAATAAATATTGGAATTACAAGGAAACACTTCAACGTCTTGATGGATGTTCTTCTTGGTTGGGATTTTGTCCTGATACGGGACACATGATACGAAGCGGTATTGATCCGCTTGTTGCGATAAAGGAGTTGAAGGGACGTATTTTCGCGATTCATTTGAAAGACCTGAACGATATTTCTACAGAAGAATCTCCGAAAAGCAATTTACATGATGTTCCTTGGGGAACCGGCAAAGGACAAGTAGAAGCAATTTTACACGAATTGTTGGTACAAAAATCAACTATTACGGTTATTATCGAATATGAATACGATTGGGAAAATAATCTTCCCGCCGTAACAGAATGTGCAAAATTTTTCCATAAAACCGTTTCCGTAAAAAAGATAGATAAAGATTGACCGGTTACAAAACTATGTTACAAAATAATATTGTTGCGGTTATCAGAGAATGAAATATTACCAAAATTTTATTTTGGAGTCTAATTATGAAAACCTCATATTTCCTTGCAGCATGGATATTTTTATTTTATTATTTTTTAATCCAAACGGAAATTCAAGCCGTTGAACAGATAAAAAAGAGAGCAGAGGTAATTGTTTTATCGAATAACAGTGATGATGGTTTTGAGCCGTATTTGCTGATGGATGGAAACAAGCAAACGATGTGGCGTTCCGAATGGCATACTGCAACTTCGACATTGCCTCATACATTAGTGTTTGATTTACAGGAGGTTTTGAAACTCAAAGGTTTTATTGTTGTAACACCGCGAACGGACGATTTCAACGGTAATATCAAGGATTACGAAGTTTTCGTAACTGACAACATAGATATTCCCCAAGAACCGGTTATGGTTGGTCAATTTTCCAGAGGTAAGTTGCCGAACAAGAAAACGTTCAACCGTATTAATTTTTCCGAACCGAAAAAAGGTCGGTATTTTATTTTCAAAATTCTTTCCAATCACAGTGACGAACAATACGTTTCGATAGCGGAGTTTGAATTGCTTTGCGATTCCGTAACTTTTGAGGCGAAAAAAATTATTAAGTCTGAAATTGAGATTGAAGCGTTACGAAAAGAGTTAGACGAACCTGATACGGAACAACTCGGTGAGTTTTTACGATTGTCACAAAATATCAAAGAAAAGGCAAAATTTGATAAAATTGTAACTGAAACATTTTTACATGATTCGTTGATTCTTGATGGAGATCGTGATCCGGTTGATATTATTCTACGCCGAACAGTAGCACTTCTTACCGATTTGAAAACACTTGATGCGGTTTCTGATCTTAATAGTTATGAAAAATCTCTGACTGCATTAAAAAATGAAACAGAGAAAATTCCTATCGAACAGAAAAAACAACGATTTGAATATTTTGTCAAAATCTGTGAATTACGCCGACAAATTGCGTTTGCGAATCCATTACTCAACTTTAATGAATTATTGTTTGTAAAAAAACATCGAGCAACATTCAATCACATGTCTGACCAATATTACGGTGTTAATTTACCATCCGGCGGCGGAATTTTTGTTCTCTCAAATCCATTTGGTAAAAACGGCAAAAAACCGGAAGTTCGTAATCTGCTGGAAAATTCAGTTGTTCAATCAGGTCGGCTTGCCGAAAAAAAACTTGTAACCGGTTCGTTTCTCGCACCGGATATTTCATTTGATGCACGAAAATTAACATTTGCTTACGTCGAATGTGAAGGCGATACGGCGCAACAGTTTCATACCGATCCTAGTAAAGGACATTGGCATGAAGGGCGATGTTTTCATATTTTTACGTGCAATATTGACGGCAGTGATTTACGGCAAATCACTGATGGAACGTGGAATGATTTTGATCCGTGTTGGTTGCCGAATGATCGAATCGCGTTTATTACGGAACGGCGCGGCGGTTATCTTCGATGCGGGCGAGCGTGTCCCACTTACACGTTGTTCGATATGAATCCTGACGGTTCACAAATTCGTTGTTTGAGTTATCACGAAACGAATGAATGGCAGCCAAGTGTTACTCACGATGGGCGAATTTTGTACACTCGTTGGGATTATCCTGATCGGCATGGCAGTGTTGCCCATCATCCCTGGATCACAACATTAGATGGTCGGAATTCGCGGCATGTTCACGGTAATTTTTCGCCGCGTAATAAACGTGCGGATATGGAACTTGATTGCCGGATGATTCCCGACTCTCCGAAATTTGTTGCCACTGCGGCTCCGCATCATGGACAGGCTTACGGTTCGTTGGTTCTTGTTGATCCGCAAGTTGAAGATGACGATGCGATGGCTCCGGTCAAACGTCTCACACCGGAAGTTGCCTTTCCCGAAAGTCAAGGCGGCGCACAAGTTTATGGAACACCATTTCCGTTTTCAGAAAAATATTATCTTGCAGTTGCAGATTTTTCGATAACTAATAATCAAGGTTTGCACCAGTATAACGAAAATTATATTCGCGGTGATTATGGAATTTATCTTGTAGATGCTTTTGGTAACAAGGAATTGGTTTATCGTGATCCGGAAATTGGTTGTAATTCTCCAATTCCGGTGTTGCCGAAGCCCAAGCCGTTTGCTCCGCCGCAACAGATTTCCGCAGATATTGAGCCGCAACCTTATCTTCTTCCGCTTCGAGACCAATATAATTTGTTACCAAAATTTCAACAAGGAACGGTTTCAATTGTGAATGTTTATCATGCGTTACGTCCGTTCCCCGAAGGGACGAAACTCAAGGAACTCCGAGTTCTTCAACTCATTCCGATGTCGGTTCCGTCCGGTAAGCCGCCGCACGAAATTGGTTTTCGTGAACCGACGAGTCCGAATTCAGTTGTTTTGGCACGTTATGTTCTTGGTACGGTTCCAATTGAAGAGGACGGCAGTGTTTATTTTACCGTTCCTCCGCGACGGGAATTGATGTTACAGGTTCTTGATGAAAACGGACTTGCAGTGCAATCGATGCGGAGTTCGTTGTACCTGCACGACGGCGAAATACTTTCCTGTAACGGTTGTCATGAGCCCAAAACATCGGCATCACTCCGTACGGCAATTGTTCCGAAAGCGTTCCGGCGTTCACCGTCGCAGTTGAAACCGGATCATCCTGATGCGAATCCGTTTAGTTATCCGCGCCTTGTCCAACCGATATTGGACAAAAATTGTGTTTCCTGTCACACTGAAGAGCGGGCGAAAGGAACTGCCAATGTTCCAAATCTTGCGAAAGATCCGATCAAAAATAAATGGTATGCTTCCTATAACGAATTGGTTCCGAAATACAGTTTTTATTCTTATGGCGAACCGCTCCGTACAATGCCGGGAAAATTCGGCGCACGAAATTCTAAATTGTACGAAATTCTAAAGAACGGACACCATGATGTTAAATTAACTTCGGAGGAGATGCACCGTTTAACACTTTGGCTTGATTGTGTATCAATTTTTTACGGAGTGTATGAAAAAGAAGGCGGTGAAGCCCAGTTACGCGGTGAAATCGTCTATCCGACATTAGAATAACGAAACAATTATTGGGGAATCTCTAAAAATTAATTTTAAACCACAGAGGACACTGAGAACGCAGAGAAAATTTTAATTTGAATCAAAACATAATTTAAATTTATGTAATATATCAGTGGAATTTTTATTTTTCGATTTTCACCCCAGTGAAACTCAAAAGGTAGTCAACGTTTCGCCGAAACGTTTTAAACAATAACAATACGGCGATAGCCGTATTGCCCCTGTTGACGGACGGAAATGAAGGACTCACTGCGTACAACACAATACTAAGCCCCAACCGTTGCGACCGTGGGTTTATTGTTTAAAACCCTTCGGCGAAAGGCCGCCTACCTGTTAATTTACAACAGTAAACCAATTCAAAAAAAATTCCACTGATAGATTACAAATAATTTAAGAAAGTATTGTTACTAATTTCGTCACATTTTTTTAAAACAAAAGATGAAAAATTTTCCGGTTCATAAATTTATAACGATATTACTATTTCTATTTGGAATGATCTGTTGTTTTTCATTCACAGAAGCAGCCGATAAACCCAATATTATTTTCATTCTTGCGGATGATATTGGTATTGGCGATGTTGGTTGTTACGGTCAGAAAAAAATTCAAACACCCAATATTGATCGGCTAGCCCGTGAAGGTATCCGGTTTACACAAGGATATAGTGGTACCAGTGTTTGTGCTCCATCACGTTCATCACTGATGACCGGTCTGCATTGCGGTCACTGTCCGATACGTGGAAACAGACGCATTGGTAAAGAAGGTCAAAAACCGCTTCCCGAAGGAACTTTGACAATAGCCAAACTCCTAAAAACACAAGGTTATCGTACATTATGTTCCGGAAAATGGGGAATGGGAATGTTTCACACAACCGGAAGTCCGCTCAATATGGGATTCGATAATTTTTACGGATTCAATTGTCAAGCACATGCTCATAATTATTTTCCCGAATATCTTTACGAAAATGACAAACAGATTAAATTGGATGGTAAAACTTATGCTCCTGATTTGATAATACAATATTCTCTTCAATGGATACGTAACAATAAAGATAATCCGTTTTTTTTCTTCTTTTCAACAACGCTTCCACATGGAAAATATGAGATCGATGATTTAGGAATTTATAAAGATCAAACCGGATGGACAGAACATGAAAAAACGTATGCCGCAATGTGTAGTCGTCTCGATACACAAATTGGAATGATTTTGAAACTTCTTGAAGAATTAAATCTGGACGAAAATACAATTATTTTTTTTGCCGGAGATAATGGTTCGGCGTTGGAACAAAATTCTGAAACATTTAATTTTTTCAACTCAGGTAATGGATTTCGCGGACACAAACGGGAACTCTACGAAGGAGGAATCAGGCAAGCATTTCTTGCACGCTGGCCGAAACATATTGGTTCAGGAAAGATTGAGGAAACACCGGTTGCCTTTTGGGACATATTGCCGACATTAGCTGAAATTTCAGGAACGACAATTCCTAATGGAACATCTTTAGATGGAGTATCGCTTTTATCGTTACTTCTTGAAGGTCAAAAACCTGACCGCGATACTTTTTACTGGGAGTTACACGAAGGAAAAGTCCCAATTCAGGCGACTCGTTGGAAAGATTGGAAATTTGTCAGAAACGGTATCAAAAAACCAATTGAATTGTACGACTTAAAAACCGATCCCAAAGAGTCCCAAAATTTAGCAACAGAACAAGGTAACATAATTCAAGTTGGCGAAAAATTATTTCAATCCTTGCGTATAGATTCTCCCGATTGGCCATTGGAAAAATAATATCCTAATTTCTTGAATATACAACCGACAACCGACAACCGACAACCGACAACCGACAACCGACAATTTAATTTTGCAACAATAAATCGGCTTGTTTTTTTATAACTATTAAATAAAATGTATTATAAAATAATATTGCAACAGTTTTTCTAAACATTATTTATTTTTATATTCTTTTTTAACAAAAAGACATTTTTATTGTTCAAAAAAACCTTGTGAAAAATGAAATGTTTTGTAATATTTATTACTGAAATCTGTTTGAGGATGAACTGTTATTGCAGTTTTAGAAACTTGAAATTCTGCTGTTTAATTTATTCCTAATTATTGTTCTCAATGAAAGTAGCCTTATTTTTTATTAGCCGTAAACGACCGGGGTTTGACCCTGATTGGGGAGCATTTCTGGAACGGGAAATTCGTTCGCAGTTACAACAATCACCGTTTGAACCGCTTTTTTTCAGTGCGATTACCGATGAATCAGCACTAAAAGCATCCATTGTCTCGGCACGTCAAGCCGGTGCCGAAGTTTTAATCGTAACTCAACCGACAATGGGTGACGGCAATCTTTTTCCGGTTTTCCTTAACGAATGGGACTGTCCGGTCATCATTTGGGCAACACCGGAAAATCCTAACAATCCTAAAGTTTCCGCTTGCGGTCTGGTTGGAGCACATAATTGGGCTTCCGGTATGAGTCAGGCAGGAAGTCCGCCGCATCTTGTTATTGGGTTGCCCGGCGATCCGAAAACTGTTACAACACTAAACGAAACGGTATTGATTGCCGCCGCATCAAAAAAAATACGTCATGCCCGCGTCGGTCTGATCGGTGATCATGCGCCGGGTTTTTTGAACATGGCGGTTGATGCCGTTGCTCTGCAACAACTTCTCGGAATACACTTGAAACGAATCGGACTTCATGAATTTTGTACCATCGTTAAATCTTTTTCCAATTCCGAAGTTGCTGATGACCGAAAAAAAGCGGAATTGTCGGGTTTGCTTATTCGTTCCGGTGTTACATTTGATGACAATGTTTTTGATATTTCGTCACGCTATTATCTAGCGGTTAAACGAATTGTGGAAGAAGAATCGTTGGATGCAATTGCGTTACGCTGTTGGCCCGAATTACCGAACGAATTTGGTGTTTGGTCTTATTGGAGTGTTGCACGTCTAGCCTCCGATGGAATCAACATTTGCGAAGAAGGCGATGTTGACGGTGCTATTGGTTGCCTGATTGCCCGATCACTTGGTTGTGAAATTGCGGCGTTTAACAGTGATTGGTTGGAACATGATGATAAATCAATCACGCTTTGGCACGCAGGAGCAACTCCGTTTGAAATGTGTGAACCGTTTGGTTCTCCGTATGCTCCTACACTTTCCGTCCATTTTAATAACGGTAAACCTGTCGTAGTCGAGGCACGGATTCGTTCCGGTATTCCGGTAACATTATTTCGGATTTGGAAATTTCATAACGAATATCGATTGGCTCTCTGTGAAGGTCAAACAGATGTTCCGACACGCGAAATCGCAGGATGTTCAGGTCGTGTATTGGTTCACGGCGGCGGTGTCGAACAATTCTTTTACGATGCCTGTTACACAGGAATGCCTCATCATGTTACTGTACTAAAAGGACATTTTGCATCAAAAATTAAACGGTTTGCCAATCATCATCAACCGAAACCAATTCGTGTTGTTCTTCAAATAGGACAGGAGGAACAAACATGATACGTTACGCAATTATTGGTTTAGGGGCTTGGGGACATTGTTACGCCGACATTATTAGAAAACTGCCGGAAGTTACACTTACCGCTGTTGTTACCGGTAATCCTGATACAGTTAATAATATTCGCACGGAATATCCGAATGTTACTGTTGTTGCCGATTATCATGAACTACTCCAGATTAATGATTGGGATGTTGCTGTGGTTGCGGTTCCCAATCATCTGCATTTTCAAATCGGTCTTGATGTGTTAAACACGGGAAAACATCTCCTGATGGAAAAACCGTTGGCACTGACAGCCGAAGATTCTGATACATTATTTCGGACGGCAATAGAAAAAGGATTGCATTTGACAGTTGGTCATCAATTCCGGCTTTCATCACTTTGGGGGAAAATCAAAGAACTAATTGATTCCGATCAAATTGGTGTACCGAAATATGCGTTTATCGAACTTTCACGAAATCCGTATCGAACCGGTGAAAACGGTTGGCGTTACGATAAAAAACAGGTTGGTAATTGGATTCTCGAAGAGCCGATTCATTTTTTTGATCTTGCCTGTTGGTATTTTGAATCATTCGGAAAACCTGTTTCAATTTATGCATCAGCCAATACCAGTTTAAGTACAGATAAAGAATTGTACGATAATTTAAGTGTTATTGTTCATTTTTCCAATGGTTCCCATGCTGTTATTGCTCAGACTCTTGCCGCTTTTGAACATCATCAATCAGTAAAAGTAACAGGAACAAAAGGATCACTTTGGGCAGGTTGGAGCGGAGTAATAGATCGGACACGGCATCCAAGTTTTTTTCTCAAAATATCAGACGGAAATAATGTTCGTGAAATTAACATTGAAAAACCTGCCGGAGAACTTTTTGAACTGGAAGAACAGATTATTCGGATGAATCTGGTTATTGAGGGTAAAGCAAAAAATCCTTGTACCGGTTCCGATGGATGCCAAGCAGTAACTCTTTCAATTGCCGCACAAAAATCAGCACAAACCGGAACACTTATCGAACTCTAATTATCTTTGTATTTGTTATAATAATTTTCAGATGATTATTTCATAAAATGACTAATTCAAAAAATGAAGAACATTGGTACTCAGGAATTACACGTTACCAGTGGATTGTACTTTTGATTGCATTGGTAGGCTGGCTTTTTGATACATTTGAAGGTCAAATTTTCGTTGCAAGTATGCGTGAGGCAATGCCGTCACTTGTTGATGCTCAATCCGCCGAAAATATTCCTTTGTACAATAATATTGCTCTTGGTGCGTTTTTGATTGGCGGTGCTTTGGGCGGTATTGTTTTTGGAATCATCAGCGATAAAATCGGGCGCAAACGCACCATGATATTTTCGATTTTATTTTATTCATTTTTTACTTGGATGTCGGCATTTTCTCAAACATGGTGGCATCTTGCGGGGTTACGTTTTTTTGTTGCGCTTGGTGTCGGCGGTGAATGGGCAATTGCCAGCGCGTTTGTTGCCGAAGTTTTTCCCGATAAAGCCCGTGCACATGCCGGCAGTATTTTTCACGCTTCAGGAATTTTCGGAACACTTCTTGCGGTTGCGGTTGGAGCATTTTTGATCGGAAATCCTGCCGTATCGGATTGGTGTCACAGTCCGGCATTAAGTTGGTTACACCGTTTCGTTGATCCTGCATCATTACCATGGCGTTTCGGATTTGCACTTGGGTTGTTTCCGGCAATACTGATTGTATTCGTACGTTTTTATGTGCAGGAACCGGAGAGTTGGAAAATCGCTAATGAACGAGCGAAATTAGATCCTGTACAAAAAACCGGCGATTTTCGAGAACTCTTTCACGGCTCCATTTTTCGATCAACACTTGTGGGAACACTCTTAGCCGCCATTGGTATGGCAACCTTCTGGGGTGTACACATTTATGGCAAAGACGCCTTGTTTCATGCTGCGGAGCATGATTTTGTATCAAAAATAATCAATCAAGAACCTTCAAAATATAATACCGAAACAGAAACAGGAAAAGAAGAAATTAAAATTTATCTCAAAAATCAATCAGGTTTGCTCAAACGCTGGGAGATGTTCGGAATGCTTCTTGTTACAGCCGGTCTCGGTTTCGGACAACTTTACTTCGGACCTCTCTCACAAAAAATCGGCAGACGGAAAACATTTGTTTTTTATCATCTTGGCAGTTTTATCATTGCTCTTGTGGTTTTTCAATTGGTGCATGGTATTATTCCGTTATTAATTCTGTTACCGATTTTTGGTTTTCTGACTGCTGGAATGCATGCCGGTTATGCAGTTTATTTTCCTGAACTGTATCCGACGCGGCTTCGTAGTACGGGAACCGGTTTTTGTTTCAACGCGGGACGTTTGATTGCTGTTCCCGTTTTGTTTTTTACCGGATGGATACAAACAAACGGTATAACGTTAATCACCGCAGCAACCTTGTTAAGTTTTTTGTATCTGCTCGGTCCGGTTACAATTTATTTTGCAGAAGAAACTAAAGGACAGGAATTATTAAATTGATTATCGTATTACTTGAAAGCACTTGAAAACAAAAATAATATTTGTAAAAATAAACCGAATTATAATTGTAATAAAAAATTATGTGGACATTTCATTTACCGACAAAAATTCATTTTGGACGCGGAATTTCTAAAACATTGCCGGAATATCCTGAAATATCCGGTCATCGTATTGTAATTGTTACCGGAAATACTGTCG
>JAITBS010000627.1 GCA_031283515.1 Planctomycetaceae bacterium | reverse complement strand
TGATGTATCAAAAGAAAATTTTCCTACAAAATAGAATGATAGTCAATAACCTCAAATTAAAAAAATAAAAAACAAAAAAATTTGGTAATCTATCAGTGGAATAGTTGAGAGTTGATAGTGGAGAGTGGATAGTTCGCAAGCGGATTATTACCAAAACGGTATTACTCCGCTGGCGCAACTATTAACTATTCACTATCAACTATTAACTATTATTAGAGGTGCCCAGTTACCTTTGTGATTTTCATCAGGAGAAAAAAATTATTTTTAGGATTGACAGGTTTTAATTTGTCTGTACAATATTGAGATAATAATTTCAGTTTTTAAATTTTCAATATTTGGAGACCAAATTACATTTTGAAAAATAAGTTGCCCGAATTTTTGTTCGGGTGTTAAAGAAATCGAGTACGTCAACAATACAGAGATCGCTTCGGCGAACTATAATTTTCTACATGACAACCGGATTTTTCGGGTAGAAAATTACTGTGATACCTCAAAGTTACGTGGCTCCCGATAAGGGAGTGTCGCGTGAGGTATCATGAGGTATAATTCAGCATTACATTTTGAAACAGTAATGCACCACTTTTGTCGGTGGGAATGAACCTGTTCTCTGTAACGTGCCGCTCCTGTCTAAGAGCGATACTTCTGTTGCCGTTTCTCGGCGTTGCATTTTTCCCACTTTAGCAAAAACAGATTATTTGTTATGTAATCTGTTTAAATTTTCAATACCTTTATTTTAAAGGAGCCAAACCTATGAAAATCAGAATTTTTCGCGGATTTACGTTAGTCGAATTACTTGTAGTGATTGCGATTATCGGAGCGTTAATTGCGTTACTGTTGCCGGCGGTTCAGGCAGCAAGAGAAGCCGCAAGACGAGTTCAATGTACCAATCATTTGAAACAATTTGGTATTGCGGTACATAATCTCCATGACACTCATAATCGTTTACCACAACGAATTTACAGTGATGAGGGATATAGTGCTGCGGTCAAAAACAGCAGCACTTTTTCATGGGCACCAACAGGAGGAATTCAATATTGGCGTTGGAACCACATGTTAAGTATTCTTCCATATATGGAACTTCAAACCAAATACGATGAGTTTATCACACGAATCAATTCAGGTTCAACATCAGGAACCACAAACGGGATTCCATATAATCGTGATAAAAATTTTCGGACTTCCGTATTTCTTTGTCCCTCCGATGGTAATGCCACCAATGCCAACGCTCAAGTTACAGATCGAGTTCTTAGTTATGTTGGATGTCGTGGAGACGCTTTGGGGATGCCACACGTTTCTTATGACCGACGAGGAATGATTGGACGCGGTGGTGACAACGGTGGTCAAGGCGCAAGAGATTTTTCAGTCGTTACGGATGGTCTTTCTAATACACTTCTTTGGTCTGAAAGTGCTATGGCAACTTCGACAGAAGCTAATTCAGGTGTACCGATGAAAGGACATATTGTTGCGATTACCGGTGATAGTGTTTTTAATGCTAACACTCTTTATCCGGCTCCGTGTACAGCAATGCAAGCGTATGGAAATTCAATTGACTCGCCCAATAATGCTATTTTTAATAATCAAAAAGGTAGTAAGATTTTCGACGGTTTTGGAGTGTTTGCTATTTTTCACGCAGTTCTTCCACCCAACTATCCGAGTTGTGCCACAAGTGCTTCTCCATATAATGGGGAACCTTACCATTTTTTGGTTACGCCAAGCAGTTACCATACAGGCGGTGTGAATACCTGCTTCGGGGATGGTTCTGTTCGATTTATTTCCGAAACAATTAATGCTGAAAATATTACAGTCAATATCAGTACGTTGGGTTATCAAGAAGTTTCCGGTACAGGTCAACGAAACATCACCGGCGAATCGCCATGGGGTGTTTGGGGAGCATTGGGTTCTATCAATGGTGCTGAAAATAAATCGTTTTAAGAAACACTAAAAATATAAAGAGTAATATGAAAATAAGTATCAGAATTAGTTTTTACTTACAATGTGAGATTGTACAATAAACAACAATTTTTTTTAATTTTTATAATCTGTTTGTATGATTTGTGATAAAATTTAACAATGGAAATTATTTTTCGTGCAAACACTAAATGTTGTACTTAAAGGATATCCAGACTTTTTAACCCAGTTATTAATTATGATAAGAAATTTATTTTTTTCGTTTTTTTGTTTGTCAACCATTTTATTTTGTGGTTGTGCATCATCGGGATTACCAGTCAATTTTGTTGAAGGAACCGTTATCTTTAATGCTCAGCCGCTTTCTGATGCATTAATTAGTTTTATTCCGAAAATCGGAGGGAATGGTATTCCCGCTATCGGTAAAACAGATGAAAACGGTCATTTTTTCTTAACATCAATGCAAGGTGGTCAACCTAATCAAGGAGCTGTTGCAGCAGAATATATTGTTGTCATTACAAAAAATAAAGACAAACCGTCCCGAATGGAATACTCAACAGGTATTGATGGTAAACCAATGGGAATCGGTATTTATGAAAGTTTCGTTCCTGAAAAATACACATTGCCGACAACAAGTAACTTGATTGTTACAGTCGAAAAGAAAAAACGAAATCAATTTAATTTTGTTCTGGACAAAAAGTAACAATTTTTTCTCCAGAATATTATTACACTCTTTTTATTTTACTTTATCACCTCATTTTATGCAGGTTTCACCCTTAACTATTAACTATTTATATGACAAAAAATATATTGACGATTTATTTTATGCTAGTGATATGTAACACTTTTTTGATTGCGGAGGAAGTGTGTCAAGTTCTGGATGACCGGAATTATTCACAAGGTTTCACTATACTTGGAACAAAACACGATCAACCAAAACGTATTGAAACATTCGGTCAGGAAGGTGTTACACCGCGTTGGCAAATTGCTCAATGGCATTCCAAAGGAACACTGGATTGTCTTGATCTTGATGAGAATACCATTAAATTTTCCGATCCTTATAAATCGGTCTTATTAAATCGCCAAACCGGAGCCATTAATCTGACCGTTCTTGCCTCCAAAGAGTGGAACAACGTACCGCGTGAATCACATTCGGAACCTTGGCCGCATCTTCTCTTATCACAGTCACCCTTCACAAATCCTATTAATATCGCTCATGCACAAGAAATTCGTGTTACGTTTGATTTTGAGTTGACCCTACTACAAAAATACGGCGAACAAAAAAATAATTTACATACTGCCCAAGTCGGTTGGTTTTTGTACTTAAAAAATACCAATAAACAATCAAAAGGTTTTCATGACTTTCTTTGGTTCGGGATAAGTCTTTTTGATAGTCGGCGTGATTTTACTTCAACTTATGCTGCACAGGATTTTGCAATGCCCAACGGAAAATTTATTTATACAATTGGTAATAAAACATATCTCACCAAAAAAGTTGAAGTAGGACAACGTCAGAAAATTCAGTACGATATTCTTCCAGAAGTTCAAAAGGCACTTGATACTGCTCATCAAAAAGGGTTTATTGTTCACTCGAATATTCAAGATATGGTGTTCGATGGTATGAATATCGGATGGGAAATACCCGGTGTTTACGATGCCGGTATGACCTTTTATCAACTCAGTGTTGAAGTTATCAAAAAGAGTAAAATTCCATTGGTTTCAAATGAAAATAAACATTAAGATTTTCTGATTCCTTCGTCTTTTTCAAAAAATATCAGCCAAAATTACGAGACGATTATTGTTACGGTTTATCGTTTGGATCGGTTGTCAGGAAAAAACGGTCAACAAGAGCATCGTGTTCATGTGGGTCAAAAGTATCTGCACATTTTTTTTATTTTTATTTGTATTTTTTTGTGTTACGAGTTTTTTCACTTTCGGAAGAAATAAAGTAGGAGTTTCTTAATCTGGTCGCGTATCCGTTTGATCTTGTCGAGGTCATATCGGAAGACCATGTTGGGCATTCACAAGAAGACTCGCAGTTAATTCGTAACCGATATCGTCTTGATGTGTTAATCGGACAATATCTTTTTTGGCAGTATGATTTTTGTAATCGATTTTACTCCAATCGGTAACAAGTAACAAAAAACAAAACAAACGAAAAAGAGTTTGACCCCGAATTTTCGTTTGTTTTGTATTCTCAAAAAAATGAACAGTTACTTTAGGAAACGGTTGGTTGTTCGAATCCTTTCCGGTGTTCACGGCGCAACCAATTATTGGCTTCCGCATCACCGGCAAATTCCTCTTTGACCGGATCCCATTTCAAATTACGTCCCAGATAACGGGCAATATTCAGAATATGACAAATGGTTGCGGTACGGATTCCTGTTTCAAGATTACCGATGGTCTTTTCACCGCTGTAAATACAGTTAATCCAATCAGTGGTATGACTCGGTAATTTGAACTCCGCATTTGCTTTCAACCAATCTTCGGCAAGTTCTTTGGGATTGGAAGTCATTTTGTTGCGGAAAATCTCAACCTTGCCCTTTTCACCGATAAAAATTCCGCCGCCGCGATTTCCTTCGGCAAGCCGGACTGTTAAACCATTTGCGTAACGATAGGAAAGTTTCGGTTTGGAACAAATATCGTTTCCGCGTTTAGCGGCTTCGGGTTTGTCATAAGTTGGCGGTTGTAGTTTTTCGCCTTCGACCAGAATTTCAACAGGTCCCGTGTCGTCCATACCAAGAGCGCATTGAATTTGATCAAAACCGTGAGTTCCCCAACCGGTCATTTCACCGCCGGAATAATTTCGGAACGATAACCAACCCGGATTACCGCGTGGAATGAACAGTTGCGAATGAAACGGAACCGGTTCTGTTGGACCGCACCAAAGATTCCAGTCAAGACCTTCGGGAATTTGTTCTTCCGGCAAATTGCAAAACCAGGGCGTTTCATAATTGGCGGAAATGACTTCGGTAATTTTACCGAGATGCCCTTCCCGAATAAACTTACAACCAAGATAATTCGGAACCATTGACCGTTGCATACTTCCGCACTGGAAAACAATACCGGTTTTTTGTACGGCTTTTCGTATCAGAATACCGTCTTCAATTGTGAGCGTGATTGGTTTTTCGACATAAAGATGTTTTCCTGCCAATGCCGCATTGACACAAATCAGTGAACGCCAATGTTCCGGAGTTGCGGTAACAATAGCGTCAACATTTTTGTTATCAATTACTTTGCGGTAATCTTGATAAGCCGATTCTGTTGTGAGTTTGTATTTAGCGGCGATTTCTTCGGCGCGTTTTTTCCAAACATCACAAACGCAAATGACCTCTGTTCGTTTATCGTTTGCTGCGGCACCGAAAACACCGCTGCCTTGCCGACCAACACCAATTCCTGCAACACCAATTCGGTCATTCGCTCCGGGGCGTTTCGCAACTGTATCGGCAAAAACCGTACGCGGAATCAAGGTCGGAACCGCAACCGCAACCGCTGCGGATTTCAAAAAATTACGGCGTGAAGTCTTTTGTTGTAACATAGTTGTTAAAACCTTTCTTAGTAAAGTTATGAAAAAAACATACCGGAAATTTCTCTAATGATCCGCTTCCGGTATTCAAAAGATATTTATAATTTTCCGTCACAGTATTCTTTGTAACGTTCCGCAACGTTACCGGTTTTGACATTACCGCGATGAATCAGAAGCCCAACACGTTGATTGATAAAATCATTTTTAGGAATCTCGAATGTTGTATTATGGTAACTGGTTTTGCGATGCGGTCCCCATGTTCCGTAATCTCGGGTCAACCAACGATGCGGAGGTTCTTGTGACGGATGAATAAAACAACTGAGTCCTTCCGCAACACCATCCGGTGTTGGGGCGGAATAATCAACCCAAAAGGCTTCTTTCTGATCCGTAGATTTTTGACCAATCGCACCTTCTGAATTAGTGATTGTTCCGTTGCCGGTTTCAACATTGAACGTTTTATTCATTCGGATATAAGGATAGGCATAATGAGTCGGATCACATTTAACCGTTAATTTACCATAGGCGGCGGCAATTTTAAACGAAAAATCAATAAAATATTCGCCGTTGTCTAAGGCAATGAAACGATAATGCCGTAATTCATCAGCAATTTTTGTTTCGCCGTACAACCAAAGAATGGTCTCGTCAACTTCAAAGGTATGAGCGGTTGATTTTTGATTCGAGAACGCAACATGTTTTGAGCGTTGCGTAAACGGGGCGGATTGCCATTGTTCGCCGGTTTTTTTAACACCGCTGTAAAGTGCGGAATAATTGGCGAATGGTTTTTTCATATCCGCACCTTCGAGAAGAACATTATTTTCCGAAACCCAAAACGCACGGTGATGCGGAAACGGTTCGGTAATATCAATCGTCATATTCCGTCCCGAAGGGCTGTTCCAGGGAAAGAAATGCGGCAGATCAACATCATCACCATGCCGATAAACAACAACCGGTTTACCATCAATTGAAAAGGTCGTGATTCCCTTTCCGTTGTCGGTACTCATAGTAATTCGTGAGTCTTCCGCAAAACAAATCCCACTGAATAATAAAACAATAAAAATGTAGCGTAAAATCATGATAGTAATTGAAAAAAAAATTGTTACTAAGGTACGGCAAAATTACCGCCATTGCCTTATTATCTTTCAACCGGATAATAATGTCAACATGAAAATCCGGTCAAAATATGTTGAAATTCGGTCATGTTTTTTCAGAGAGGAAAGAACGATAAATACAATTGTATAATAGAGTTATGAAAAAATTATCCGGTTATTTAACAAGAAAATTTCATCAAAACTCCAAAATTTATCTGATTATTCGGAATGGTAATATATCAGTGGAATTATTATTTTTCGATTTTCACTCCAGCGGAACTCGAAAGGTCGCCTACCTTGTAATTTCCAACGGTAAACAAATTCAAAAAAAATTCCACTGATATATTACAAAAAATGTTACCAAGGTACGGTAAAATTACCGCCATCGTCAACACAAGTCAACATTCGTAATACAGTAAGCGGAGTTGTTACCGGACAAGAAACAACAGAACCGTCACCTAAAAGGAACTGACTGATTCCAGGATGGGCACTGCCAAAACTATAATCATTACTTGGCGTAGTAGCAGTTCCAATATAGTAAGGATCAAGCATAAGAACTTGACCGCCGCTTAGCGTATTATTGTTTTGACGGTTTACTTGCCTTCGTGCAGCCGACACGTCCCGACCATTAGTTTGAGTGAAAATAAATGAACAATCGTAATTTTGTTTTTCTTCGGGGCAAACACCAATCTTACCCAAAGGGACATGTTTTTCACCGATCAGAATTTGGTTACTTGATCCATCTTGCCAATAAGCGAAAGTATCACGCGGTTGCCATGTGTTAAAATCCGGTAACCCACTTGTTTCTTGACTTTGAAAAATCGGAGCACGTAACGGACCGGGATATAATTCGGGATTTACCGCACGTTCTGGAGAAACCAAACGATACCACATCCATTGTCCGGCAGTCTGTTCATGATAGCCAAAGGCAACGGCATAATCACCGGTAGGTCCGACATTCCAATAGGCTGGTGACGAACCTCCCATTTCCTTGACTAACTGAACACCGGCTCGGCGTGACGGACATTTGGTGTAGGCAATAGAACCAAATCCGTTTCGTTCTTCTTCTGTTAAAGGTGTTCCTGGTGTTGCTGTTCCCAGAAACCATGTATTTGCTAGAGTTACTGAACCGCCGCCTGAGCCAACGCCGGAATCGCAAAAGACTTTCCATTTTGACCGACCTCCGCAATCGGCATTAGCCATCAAAATGTATAAATTTTGTTGTTCCATAAATGGGAAAACAAACGGGTACCAAGTTGGTCCCGCAACTGCCATTCCACACGGCGGCAATCCTTTGTAGGTATCGTGAAAGTTGTGAACGGCAATGCCGTGTTGTTTTAGGTGGTTGCTGCACTGCATACGTCTTGCTGCTTCCCTTGCCGCCTGAATAGCGGGAAGCAACAAGGCAATCAATACGCCGATAATCGCTATAACGACAAGCAATTCGACAAGCGTAAATCCCCTACAGCACCCCCCCCCCTATTTTAACAGGGATATTTCGGGTAAAGTTTACATGTTTACTCATGTTTGTGTTCTGGTTCGGGTCAGTGTTCTGGTTCAAGTTGGTGTTCAAATTCGTGTTCATAGGGTTCTCCTTTGAGTTTTTTGGTGTTCAAAAAACATTTAAAAGTAGTGG
>JAITBS010000587.1 GCA_031283515.1 Planctomycetaceae bacterium | reverse complement strand
TCCTGCCGGACATTTCCGTTTGATTTACCGTTACGTTCCTGACTCATTTTGGCAAGGTGCTATTTTATCAGGAATAAGTTGGTTTATATTTTTGGTGTTGTTTTTTATCGATATTTTTGTTCCTAAAAAGAAGAATATTCAGGCACATTAGAATTTAGGTAATATATTTGGTAATATATTTTGTGCAGTCATCTTTTTGTGTTTCAATTTTCTTAGTAATTTACATTACGATATTATGATATAAAAACCTTCGCACTGCAAGGGGCAACATTAGTAAACTTACTGGTGAAAAACAAATTGTTTCTCACTAATTAGATTCTTAATAATAACGAAACTTTTTTTTGAGACTTGTAACATGCAAAATGAAAAAGCTAGACAAATTGTAATCAAACCCCAAATTCCATATTTATACTTATCACCTTTTAAAATTCGGTTAGATTTTTTTTCTGATATGGAAATTTTCGGCGAGTAGTTTGCGCAGTGGTGCCTTGTATTTTTTGATGTTGTTGAAGAAATTTTTACAGGCGTCCACAAAATCGGTATATTTTTCGTAATATTTATTATACGCCGTTTCCTTTTTGAAAAATCTCCAAAGCCGTTCAATCAAGTTTAGATTCGGCGAAAAGACCGCCTACCGCCATTGGAATTGTTTAATACAAATTGTTGCAACATTAAAATAATGAATGCAAAAAAGTATATGACTCTTGTTCGGTTTAATGTAACTGTTATCGATTGGGAAGTTCCTAATACAAGATTAACCGGCGGGAAGTTGACTTATTTTTGTACAACAGATGTCCATTGCGAAACTAAAATTCGGACACACCATGCAAACGGAATGATCGTCATTGTCAGCAGGATAATTTTTAACCATTGCAGCATAGAAAGTGATTCGGTACGAAATATGTGACCAATTCCCCAAGAACCGCTCACCTGAACCATTCCTATCTGCACAAAAATAATCAACCCAATAATCAGAAGGAAAAGCCGGTTCTTCAACAAAAGAGAAAACGGCGATTCATCATACCGCAAAGAACGGCAATTAAAAATATTCCAAAATTGAAACATAACAAATGTTGTAAAAAACACCGTCAATGCTTGAATATTTTGCGGCTCATGCGGTGAAGCGTTAAATTGAAACATTTTTCCGTTTTCGAGAAATAATCCATAAAAAAGAACAATTCCCAAGATCAATACCTGAAATGCGCTACAAAATAAAATGGTTATTCCCATAGACAGTGTAATAATAGACGCTTCGCGTTTAATAGGTTTTTGTTTCATGGAATGTTCACGCGGCGGATCAGTACTAAGAGCAATGGCGGCAAATGTATCCATAATAATATTGATCCAAAGAAGTTGAGGAACTGTTAACGGTAACGGAATACCGACCAAAGGTCCTATCAAGGCACAAGTTAACGCAACAACATTAACCGAAAGTTGAAACTGTAAAAACTTCTGGATATTTTGATACAATGTACGTCCCCACCAGATACCTGTTACAATACTTTTGAAATTATCGTCCATTAACACAATATCACTTGCCTCTTTAGCAACTTCCGTACCAGCCATTCCCATTGAAATTCCGACATCCGCAAATTTCAACGCCGGTGCATCATTCGTACCGTCTCCAGTCATCGCAACAACTTCACCTTGTTGGTGCATTGCTTTGACCAATCGCAATTTATCCATCGGTGTTGAACGTGCCAACACCCGAAGATGCGGAATCACTTCAACAAGTTTTTCGTCACTTAATCGCGATAACTCTTCGGAAGTGAGAACGATCTCTCGGCGGCTAATTTCAGTTTCAAAATTATCGGGAATAAATGTTTCGGATAAAATTCCCGCTTGTTTGGCAATAGCAACGGCAGTTGGTTTGGCATCGCCGGTAATCATCTTAACATGAACACCGGCTTCACGGCATATTGTAACAGCATGAGGCACTTCAGAACGAATCGGATCGGTAATACCAATCAATGCGTAAAGAGTATTATCACAGTAATCGGTAAAATGCTCTGCGTTTTCGTCTTTGAAACTTTCCGGTATATTTTGGGAAACATTTTTTTGTACACTTTCCGGTGACTGCAACTCATACTCTTTGACCGTAAAAGCAATCACTCGTAACGCCTGATTTTGTGCTTGAGTTAAAGCGGCATGAATGACCGGAAGATAAGATTCTATCGGTTCCCGTTGACCGTTTACCATAACGTATGAACAAGAATTTAATAATCGTTCCGGTGCGCCTTTGGCATAAATTTTCAATACATTATTTCGTTCCGCCGCAACAAGAGACATTTTTCGTGCGGAATTATGACTCAATTCCCAAACACGCCGGTCTTTATTCCGGTGTTCGCGGTAATCAATTCCGTTTTCGTGTAACAGCCGGAGTAATGCACACTCGGTCGGATTGCCGATACCTTCTATTTTGCCTTGCTGAATATTGAGCGATGCTTCACTGTTTGCCGAAATCAGATCAATAAGTGTTTCCCATTCAGGCAGATTTTTGTCCGATAAACTTTTAATTGTTTCATAAGCATTAAATTCTTTTAATCCGGCAAAAATCCATGTTACAGTCATTTGATTTTGTGTTAATGTTCCGGTTTTATCGGAACAAATAACAGTTGCCGAACCAATAGTTTCGGAAGCCACCAATTTTCGGATCAGGCAATTTTCTTTTGCCATTTTCATCATATTCAACGCCAGTGAAACGGTAACCATCATCGGCAATCCTTCCGGTACCGCAACAACAATAACTGTTACTGCAACAACAAAACAAGTTAAAAGTCCGCGCAACAGAGCAAAAAGATCGCCGTTCCAATTCCAAAAGGTAAAAAATGCCATGACGGCAAAAATTAAAACCGCACAAGTCATTCCGACAATACTGATTTGTTTTGCCAAGACGGATAATTTTTGTGTCAAAGGTGTTTCACTTTCAGATTCGGCATCACCGAGATTCGCTGCAATCTGACCAAGCCGTGTTTGATCGCCCACTTTTGTAACAACAAATTGACCGTGACCATCGGAAATCATTGTCCCGCGATACACAAAAGATTCTTCTGATTCTTCATTTTCGATATTATCAATATTAATTGTTTCGATATTAGCGGCATGTTTTTCAACCGAAACCGATTCGCCGGTCATTACGGACTGATCAATGAGCAACCCCAATGCGTCCAACACAACGCCGTCCGCAGGAACTTTATCACCGAGATCAAGATGTACAATATCTCCGACCACAAGATCATTGATCGAAATTTCAGTCATTTGATTGTTACGAAAAACTTTGACACGAATATCATCTTTAACTTTATTGAGCAAATCAAATTCTCGTGCGCTTTTTAGTTCGCTAAAAAATCCGGCAAGAGTTGCCAGAGCGACTGCAAGAAAAATACCGATAGAATCGATAAAACTTGCGTCTTCGTGTTTGAGAACGAATTTTTCTATCACCGTCATGAGTACAGAAATAAGAGCGGCTGCAAGAAGAATCCGAATGGTTGGGTCTTCAAATTTTTCGAGCAGTTGCGACCACCATGATTCACGCGGCGGCGGAGTAAGCGTGTTTCTCCCGTATTTTTCAGCGGATTGTTCAACCTGTTCAGTATTCAATCCATTTTGTACGTTAATAACAATATCGTCAACAGTAATTGTTGTTTGGTTCATAGTTATAGGGTTATGTGATGTATTAGGTGAACAAGTAATGTTTTATGTAAACAAAATGATGGTTGTTCAAAAATCGAGATGTAATTTTACATTAGCTCTATGTTAAAGTTTAACATGAATAAGTTAAATTTACCAGAGAAGTTTAACCAATTGTTCGAAGTCGTCAAGAGGAAAGGTTCTTGCTCTTTTGTATGTATTTTTTACCAAATTACAAAAAAATACCCACAAAATGTGAAACAATCAGAAAAAGTTTATTGTAAGGGTCAAAATAATAAACTATACTTTACACAAATATCAACCAATCTTAAATACCATTTTTTGGAAAGCACCGTTATTATTATGTCCAACGAAGATAAAAATCCTCAAGCGAATAAAGACGTATTTAACGCGGCAACAATTTTGCCGATGTTTTTTTAAGGGGACAAAAGGGACATGAGGGACAAGCCGACTTGAAATCTGGGATTAAAGACTCAAGAGATAAAATCTGTTTTTTATATGGGAAATTTGTAATCTTTCACCTGAATTTTTTTGTAACCGTTCATGGAATTTTTTATTTTTTTATCGAAAAATTAAACCGTGAACAGTTACAAAATTTTTAACATTTTTTCGATGCAATATGAAATTATACGCTTTTAATACGCCGGAGATTCCGAAACATGACGATTATCTTAAAATCGGCGAAACTAATCATAGTATCGAAAAACGGATCGATAAAGAATGTCATGAACTCAACGTAAAATGTATTCTCGTCTGGGACGACGCAATTATGACTGATCGTAGAG
>JAITBS010000323.1 GCA_031283515.1 Planctomycetaceae bacterium | reverse complement strand
AAACAGATTACATAACAAATAATCTGTTTTGGGTACAAAGTGGGAAAAATGCAACGCCGAGAAACGGCAACAGAAATATCGCTCAGACAGGAGCGACACGGTTATCAAAACAGGTTCATTCCCACTGACCAAAGTGGTGCGTTACATATTAAAATGTAACACTGAATTATACCTACGGTATTATACGCGACGCTCCCTTAGCGGGAGACACGTAACATTATAATACCACAGTAATTTTCTACTCGGAAAATCCGATTGGTCAGTAAAAAATTACAATTCGCCTAAGCGATTTGATAACAGTTGACGTACTCGATTTTTTTAACACCCGAACAAAAATTCGGGCAACTTATTTTTCAAAACGTAATTTGATCTCCAAATATTGAAATTAAAAATGAAATTAATTTGTGCGACATTCTACATTACCCATTAAAATATGTCAAGCCCATGAGTAAAAAAAACGATTGCCGGGCGGAAATCACATTTCAGAAAAAGTTTATAACGGAACCACCACAACCACCGACAGTGTAATGGCATTTTTAGAAATTGCCTCGACCTATAGGTTATAGGTACGGAATTTTTTGCTGATTTTTTTACAATCATCGTCACTATCGTCATTTCTCCTAAAATATTGGAACAAACCAAAGTGCCTCTTTACAACTCACCAAAACAAATAGTATAATCAAACAATATAGGATTACACAAGAATACCCCAAAATTTTTTTGTAATATTTCAACGGAATTTTTATCTCCAAAGTAAAATAGTTGTAAAAAGTCCCGTAAGAAAAACACGTTATTAACCCTATACTTTGTTTACAGCAGAAATGTTACAAAAATAGAAAGGAAAGTCAAAAAATGAAGAGAAACACAAAGAAACAAAATAATAAAATAATTGGTTTATTTATTTTATCGGCAGTTCTGTTGGTTCATTGTAAAACGGTTCAAGTTGACAAAACTAACGATAATGATATGATAATACGTTCATTTGAAGAAAATTATAACAAAAATAATTATGAAATGATTTTTCAAGCATTTTCGGCAGAAATGCAAAAGGCGTTGCCATTGGATGACGCTGTAACATTTTTTGTGAATTTAAAATCACAGGCTGGTAATATTATTAAATGGGAATTGATAAAAAATGAACAAAAAAATTTTTCCTATAAAACAACATTTGAAAAAGCAGAATTCATGATTGATTTATCAATCAATCATTTATCAGAAATAAACAGACTCATGATCCGGAAAACTATAGAAAATACTCCGCCAATTATTGAACGTAATAAAACAGAACTTATCTTACCGTTTAACAAGGAATGGTCTGTCGTATGGGGCGGAGATACAATAGACTTAAATTATCATATTGAAAATAATGCACAAAAAAATGCTTTTGATTTTGTTGTCATTGATGAAAACAGCAAAACCTATAAAACAAATGGCCTAATCAATGAAGATTATTATGCTTTTGGTCAAGAATTGATCGCTCCTTGTGACGGAGAAATTGTTTCAGTAGTTGATGGGATTAAAGATAATCAACCCGGTAAATTAAATTCATACTATGTTCCAGGAAATACTGTAATAATCAAAACAGTTAATGATGAATATATTTTATTGTGTCATTTTAAACAAAATACAATTATCGTTAAAGAAAAACAATTTGTTAAAAAAGGAGATATTTTAGGTTCTTGCGGAAATTCCGGCAACTCTTCCGAACCGCATTTACATTTTCATATACAAAATGTAGAAAATATGATTGAAGCAACTGGTGTAAAATGTTATTTTTCTGATATAATTGTCAACGGTAATAAGAGGAAAAATTATTCACCCATTAAAAATGATATTATAAAAAACAAATAAAAAAGAAAAAATTTCAAAACTATCGGAACTTTACTATTGTGCCATTAGAATCAATTAACGAAAATAATAATACCGAATCAATTTTTATGCAACGAATAATTTTCTTTTTTTTGTTTTTGTCAATAAATATTTATGCGGCAGAAGTTCCGTTTGAAGTTACCGACGCAGAAGGTAATACTGTTAACGGAACAGTAATTGCGTTTGATTCTGTACAGTTGGTTCTTGATACCAATGAAACAAAAACGACAATTGTAACGGAAAAAATTGTTCGGATGCAAAATTTGCTTGGTAATCCGTTTTTGTCTGCGGTTTCCGACTCCGGTGAATTGTCCGCCCGTTCCTCAAATTCCGATACGCCGTCTCGGAAACAGTCAAGTAAATCAATCTCCGCATTGCTTCAGAAACGAGAAACAAACTCCTCACAAAAAAAACAGGAAATAGAAACAAAACCGGTTTTTCCTGAAATTGTTTCCGTTCTGGAATTGAAAGATCACACACGGCTTGTTGTTACGGAATTTATGACGAAAGGAAAATCCGCTGTTGTCCATCTTCTAAATAATGAAGAAATCACTTTGCCATTGGAACAACTTCTTGCGGTTCGGTTGATTGTTAAAGGCTTGAACGAAGTAACGACTCCGCCCGAAGATTGGCAGAAATTCACTGTTCAAGCCGATCATGCCGAAACAGGAGATCGAATTATTGTCGGTCAATCCGGTTCTTTGGATGTTTACACCGGTATTCTTAAAGAAGTTGGTAAGGACACGATTTCGTTTATCGTCGATGGTGAAACATTGCCGGTTCCGCGCCGAAAAGTATTTGGGTTGTTATTTCACTCGTTACATGATTTGCAAAATACCGCAACAAATACCGCACAAACACCACAAACTCCATTCGGTTCTCTTTCCCTTTGGAATGGTACAATATTGTATCTTCACTCTCTAAAATCGAACGAAAATGGTCAATGGTCTTGGACAACAGTTTCCGGTGTTACCGGAATATTGTCACCTGAAGAAATTAACGAGTTGGATCTTGGTCAGAAAAACGCTTTTTATTTAACAGATTTGAAACCGATTTTGCAGGAACAAGCGTTTTTCTTTGATCGGGAAACAACTAAAATTACTGAAGAGGAAAAGAGTACAAATGGTTTACAATTACTTCGGACTTATCGAACACAAAAAATAATTTCACAACTCCCCAACTCACAAAATAACAGTAACATTAAAAAATTACCGTTTCAGCCGCCGCAACCGCGGTATAATTCACGTCAAAACAAGATACCGGATAATCCTATACCAGGATTTGACGATTTTGTTCTTGAGGGAAATGTTTATGAACACGGTCTTGCGGTTCCGGCTAAAACGGTACTCAAATACTCACTTACCGATTCATTTACTATGTTCCATGTTGTTGCGGGAATTGATGACCGATTGCGTCCGAATGGAGGTGTTCGGCTTCGGATTCAGGCAGAACAGCAACTGCTCGGTGATTGGGTGTTTTACGGCGATGAACCGGCAAAACCATTGAAACTTACCTTACCGCCCAATACCAAAACCTTGAAATTTGAAATTGATTTCATCAAAGGAATTACCGTTCCGGCTATTCTAACTCTTGCTGAACCCAAGTTGTTAAAATAATTGTAATTTTTTAGCGGATTTAAGTCGTTTTGTAACAACTCACCCCTAAACAAAAAAAACATTATGACTGCCTATCTTACCGATTTGACCTTTCAACTTTTGAACGGAGCGATGAAACTTAGTGAACAGCGAAAATTGGTATTGCAACGTTTTTTTCGTGCGGCACAAACCAATGATGGAGGTTTTGCCGGTTATTATTCTAAGAGTGATATTTATTATACGGCGTTCTCGCTTCGTGGTTTATTTCTTCTTGGTGCTTTGGACGATTCGGAATTATTACAATCTGTTTCGATTTTTCTGGAACACGAAGAAAAACAGGAAATGAGACCAATTGATCTTGTTTCATTCCTGTTCTCCTCCGCAATCGTTCACATGGCAAAGAATACGGAATTTTCAGCGGAACAAAAGAACAAAATTCTCACTCGATGGAAAAAATTTCAACGTGAGGACGGTGGTTTTGCCGTATCGGAATACACAGAATATTCGAGTACGTACACAACATTTCTTGCAGCCGTTTCGTTTGAGATATTGGATGCGGAAGAGGAAAAGCAAAAAATTCCCGTAACACCTATTTTAGCAAGGCAATGTTCCGACGGCGGTTTTACGGAATTGTCGTTGTTACAGCGAAGCGGTACGAATCCGACTGCAGCAGCAATTGCGTTGCTCAAAATGTTGGGTTGCGAACTCCCAAACCAACCGGCAACAATCAATTTTCTCTTGAACCGGCAAACTCCTCAAGGTGGTTTTCAAGCACATACACTCATTCCTACTCCTGATTTATTGAGTAGTTTTACGGCAGTGGTCGCATTGAGAGAACTGAACGCACAACAACAATATCATTCCGAATTATTACGGAATTTCCTTAACGAGTTACAATTACAGGACGGCGGTTATTGTGGCAGTTTGTGGGCTCGGCAAAGTGATACGGAATATACCTTTTATGGTCTTGCGTTGGAATCATTGCTTTCCGTGCCTTCTTTTTGAACGATTTATAATTCGACGGGGCGTATTCCGAGAGTTATTTCGATTTGGATAATTTTTTCTTTACGAAGAATTTCCAGTGTTACGACTTCCCCTGGCGGGGAAAGAACAACAATATGTGAAAGTTGCAGCGGGTCATGAATTTCTGTTTTGTTCCACCGAAGAATAATGTCACCAACTTTGACACCGGCATCACGAGCCGGTGATTGCGGCAAAAAACCTGTTACAACAACACCGCGAGGCTGGTCTGATTGTTGGTTATTGGGGGTTGGTCCCATATACATACCGAGCCAACCGTGTTTCATTTCGCCATGTTTAAGAATTTCTTCGTACACTTTTTTGGCAAGAATACTGGGAATAGCGAAACCGATTCCCAAGTTACCGCCTGTTTCGGAAAAGATGGCGGTATTGATACCGATTAGTTCTCCATTCAGATTGACTAATGCTCCACCGCTGTTACCGGGGTTGATAGCGGCGTCGGTTTGCAAAAACTCTTGAACCCAGCGTTTGGAGGGAATTGGGTTGTACCGTTCGGTCGCGCTGATAATTCCCGAGGTTACTGTTTGTCCCAAATCGTAGGGGTTCCCGATAGCGATTACCTGATCACCCACTTCAATTTGTTGGCTATCGCCCCAGTTAATCGCATCAAGATTGGTTTCTTTAATTTTCAGAACAGCCAAATCGGTTGCCTGATCATGTCCGATTTCCTGTGCTTCGATGACACGTCCATCGTTTAAGCGTACCATAATAGTTCGGGCGTTGGCGATGACGTGTTGGTTGGTCAAGACGTAGCCTTGGGCATCGACAATGACTCCGCTGCCGACATCCATACCGATTCCATGATATCCAAAAGGTGCGAGAGTTCGAATACCAACAACACAAGGCGCAACAACTTTAGCAACCCAAGGAATACGTTGTTCTGGGACGGGGAGATCCTTAAGGAGTTGTCGGGCGACATCGGCTTTTGCGCGTTCGGTTCCGCGATTCAGGGAATAGACCATCTGCTCCGCAAGCCAGGGAATTGTCAGCAGTGCGCCAAGAAACACAAGAATCACAAACAAAATCGAAATGCGGCGATGTGATATTTTGCGTGGGTGTCGATGCGGATGCTTTGGATGCGACGAGGGAAAAGAGGAACCGGATGATTGTTGCCAATATTCCGGCGAAGAATTCGGAAAAGGCATTTCAACAGGTGAATTTTCCGAAAACGGTGTTGATTCTTCCGCAGCAGGCTTATTTTCTAAAGGATTTTGCTGATCGTCCATGTGAAAGGAAACCTGTTTAATAAACAGATTTTATGTTTTTGAAATTTGTAATTAAAATTTGTAATTAAAATGGATATTGTTTTTGGGTAATTATTCGTGGAACTTTCGTAAAGATATAGATTTATGTAATGGCAACATTTTTCTGAAACATTGTATTGACAACTCACCGACTTGTTTCTGTTTACGGTTGGAAATCCAACACCAATGATCGTCGTTAATCTGATTCAAAGTCAACTATTGCCGACATGACCATAGGTTAGATAACTTTTGCGGAAAAATTGATCCTGTTTGGGCAAAAGTATATATTTTTACGGCAAAGTACCTCTGATTACGGTAAAAGTATCCACATTTACATTAATTGGGACATTTTGATTCAGCTGATTGTCTTCTATTTCTATTGGTTTGTCAAACCCCTTTAAAAGATTTTGGTAATATTTAGTGAATTTCTAAAAATCTTGTCTATTAAAAAAGAGTGTGAAGTTGCGAATAAACACCGTAACTCTGTAGGGTTTTACCGTGCCGGACATTGATTACGTGAGGTCGCCCCAATCTTCAACGTATCGAAATCAACGGTTCAACGTTGGGTGAAACTTGCAGCGGTTCAACATCTTGACCGTGTCATTTTTTTTGGCAACAACAATTAAATATTGTAACTTCTCGGCACCGAAAAATGTTTCCCACACGATGGAAAAATAACAAAACAACATTGAACATACGACCGAACTCCATGATTATTTATCTTCGTAGAACGGATGAACATGGTTTCATTTCCTTGTTAGAAAAGGACTTTTGGGTGAGTCAACATTGGTTGAATCGACTCGTAAGAGCAGAGGCGGACCTGGTCAAAGGAGTCCTCCGATTTGACGCGTTACGGCGTGCTGATTGGAAAAAACACCAACTCATAGAAACTATAAAATTTAACGTTAAAAATTTGCTAAAAAACAATAAAAAAACAAAAAATAATTATCGTATAAAAAAATAAAAGGGAAAGCATTAGTGGGACACCAAATGACAAATACTCCTGAAAAGGTGTCCCACTAAACCTTGCACTTGACCATTAACAAAACAATTAATTGTTGGCAAGGTCAAGTATAAAAGACTCAATAATGGAACAAAAAGACACATTTAACACACCCGTTAGTGAAAATTAGAAAATCAGTAATATATCAGTGGAATATTTTTGAATTTGTTTACAGTTGGCAATTACAAGGTAGGCGACCTTTCGCCGAAAGGTTTTAAATAATACAATACAATACAATACAATACAATAAACCCACGGTCGCAACGGTTGGTTTTTCATTTCCGTCCGTAAACAGGTTATCGAAATATATTGTGAATAGTTACGGTTCTTTTTTCTTTTCGATGCAATAAACTGCTTTTGTTCCGCGAATAAAAAGCCGGTCATTTAATACAACAGGGCATGTAACACAAGGTTCCTGCATTGGATTAATTGCCAGAAGCATTGCTCCAGCCGCTTCTTCCGTCAATAGACCCGTATCATCAATTGCCGCTTTCGATAAGTCAATCACAAACGCACGCGGATCATCTTCCGATTTGTCAAAAACGTACAACAAATTACCAACCAATAACGGTGAAGAATAAAAACTGGAAATCCCTTCGCCAATTTCTAATTCCCAGAATACCGCCCGTTTGTTTTTAATATTTACCGGATTATACGCCGTTAGGTAACCACCAGAATCCAATGTGAAAAAATATTGTTCCGTTGCTAATGGGCTTGGCGTGTCCGGTAATGCGTTAACACCTTGCCAAAGAATATTTGTTCCGGTAACATCACCGGTTCCCGAAGCGTCAATCGCTGTTGTTCGCGGCGTTTGGTTCGTAACAAAAACAATATTGCCCTGAGCAATCGGCGACGGTCCCACATCGCCACCAAGACATTTGCATCGCCAAATTTCCTTGCCATCCTCCGGATCATAAGAAATCACAAATGGGTCTCCACAAGTAATGATCTGATAACGATTAGCAATTTTTTTAATAATCGGCGATGCCCAAGAATTGGGAATTTCACGCGGAGTTTCCCAAATGGTGTTGCCGGTATTCACCTCAAACGCATACAATTTCGACTTGCCGTCTGTCCCGTCACTCACATCATATTGAACAACCAACCGATCAAAATACAACACCGGTGATGCAGAAAAACCATAAGAACTTTCAGGAATACCAAGATGTTTACTCCAAAGAACCCGCCCCTTAAAATCAACCGCAACAAGATCACCATTCGCAAATAAAGCAAACGCCCGATAACCGTCAATGACCATTGTCGGCGCAGCAAATCCCGTGTCTTCACTCACACGAATCACTTGTTGACTTGCCGTCGTTGACGGCGCATCAACCGACCAAACAATTTGACCGGTTTCCGTATCAAAACAATAAATCTGACGTTTTGCTTCATCGGCTCCACTCAAAAATAAACGATTTTTCCAAACAACCGGCGACGAGTTACCGGATAACGGAACTTCGGTTTGCCAAAGGATATTTTCACCGGTTTTGGAGTTCCATCTTGTCGGCGGATCAGGAGAACGACCAATACCACTACCATCAAATCCACGAAACGATGACCAGTTTTGAGCAAGCTCCGCAAGAAAAGACTCCCGATCCGAAATTGACAAAACCGGAAGTTCCGACTCTTTCATATTTTTTGTATCGCCAGTATCTTTTGTGTTTTCCGAGTTTTCCAATGATTGTTTTTTTTCGGGAGTATTGGATGTTGTTTGTGAAAAAGTTTTATTTTCGGTATGTTGCGATTCCAACAGTTTCGCCGCCAGAATATTTTCAAACGGTGTTGCCGGAAAAAGCATCAAACCAAACGCAAGACCCAACAACGCCGTTGATATACCTACAATCGTTAATGTTCCCAACCGAAGACGTTCCATTTCCGATTGCCGTGTTACCGATAAAGAATGACCGGACGGTATTGGAATATTCCGTTTCAAAACGGCAATTGTTCGTGTGGCAATGAGAAAAACAACCGCCGCAAAACAAAGAAACGGCGATGTCCGAGCAATCATTTCACGACGCCTAAAATAGTCAAGCCGAAGATTTTGATCAAGAACTCGTATTTTTTCTTTGAGAACTTCATTTGTTTTGTCGGTTGTCAACTGACGTTTCAGAGCGAGAAATTCTTTGTAATCGGTCGGCAAAAGATTAAACGTATCCGAAGCCGGTTGGCGATACGACGGATCACTCGAAAACACCGGAACCTCACGAATATCTGATTCAGGAATAACCACATTTGTTGTTTCCAGTTGGGGACGATAAGAAAAATGATAGTTGTAAAGAAGAACAACAATAAATATCGCACAAAATATCCCACTTACCGTTGCGGTAAAAACAGACAGCCAATAAAGCAATCTAATACCGCGAACCTGACTCGTCTCCAAAATGGTCGGCATAAAATATAGTAATTTTTCAGTGGACTTGGTTTGCAATCCTAAATAGGATATTTTGTTTTTTCAGGTAATCATAAATTGATACGGAATGGAATTACTCCATCACACAAGATTAAGAAAATATTAGCATTTTTCGGAGAAATAACAATCAGGGATATAATCCGGATGTAATCGTATTTGTAGATTTTTAGTCCGCAGATTACACAGATTTTCGCCGATGTTTAGAGATTCTTTTTTGGGAATCTCTTTCGATGTTCCGTCATCAGCGGAACTCTCTCAAAGTGATCGTCCTCCATTTGATTTACCGTTTGAGAACACTGTTGTGTTGAAATGTTGCCTATTTCTTGATGAATTGTCAACCTTTTGAGGTTTCCATTCGTAAACAAATTAAATCAGTTATCGACAAAAAATCCCATTGAAATATTACAAATTTCACACTATTGGCAGAACACTTACTGGTAAACACAGACACAGAAATTTTCAAAAAAATATCGGGGGGGTTTGCATAGAGTGATAAATACTGTATAAATATTGGGATTGTGTTTGGTTTTTTTAGATCAATATTGGTCTTTTGAGACCAATATTGAAAAAATTTAAACAATTTGGTGTGATGTGGTTGTCCACTGGATTGAGTTTCTTAAATGTTCAAGGAGATGTGAAAACATGAGCCAACAGAGAATTGATGTAAAGAAAGTCGCTGATATTACAATTGCGACGAGTCGGGAGATGAAACTTAACGATGATCTTGTGATTCAGGAATGGGGAGATCAACTTCTTACCCTTTTAGACGATCATGCCTGTCGAAAACTGTTGGTGAATTTCGAGCGGGTTCTTTTTATGTCCAGTTCCGCACTTCGGGCGTTGATTACTTTGAATAAAAAAGCAAAAGAAGTGAAAGCAACATTACTTCTTTGCGGGATTGACGATAATATTATGGAAGCATTTCGGATTACCCGACTCGATAATGTTTTTCAGATTAAGAAAAACGAAGATGAAGGTATTCGTTCTTTTACGGTTGTTACGGATAAATAAAGGTAACATAATATTGGACATTAACTTTATAAGAACCGGTGATATTGGCAATCAGTTGGTATCACTGGAGTAAATCTTTTCGGCTTCAAGATTTTGGAGTGTAATACATGGATTCGGACGCCCAATTGTGGAGTTGGTCGAAAGATTACTCTTTCCCAAGCGATATGAATATTGCTCATAATCTCATTGAAGAGATTATAGAACAAATTGAGTCGAGCGGTTGGAGTAATAAAGAGAAATTCGCTGTCAATATGGCATTGGAAGAAGCACTTATCAATGCCATTCAGCATGGTAATTGTTCCGATCCGTCAAAACAGGTTCATTTTTCCTGCCGGTTAAACGGGCAACGAATTTATGTACGTGTTGAAGACGAAGGTTCTGGTTTTGACCCAAACGCCATTCCCGATCCAACCGATCCGCAACATATTATGGTTGCTTCAGGACGCGGAGTTCTTCTTATTAAAAGTTTCGTTTCACGTGTACAGTGGAATGAAAACGGAAATGTTCTCGAATTTGAAAAAGAACGCAGTTCCTAAATTACACGTGGGAACTTATTGCGCAGATTCCAAAAAATGTTCGTAAAACCGTAATCTATCAGTGGAATATTTATTTTGTAATTATTATGATCAAAGTTGTGAACAATGAACCTCATTTTCAACCTAATTTGCCTAACAAAACAACCTCAGTAGCAAATTGACAACACACACACATCGACCTCATTACCTCATTAAAACGAAAGAACAATGAGGTAATGAGGTCGGTGTTTATTTATCTCATTGGCTACTGAGGTTGTTTTGTTGAGAAAATTAGGTGGAAATGAGGTTCTCTGTCCGTTTGTTTATCAAAAAAACAAATAATGGCAAGGTAATGTATCACTTATACGGAATGGAATTGTTTTCGTTATCTCAAGAACTATATTGGATTGGATCGGGAATACCGAGTTCGGTAAAGGCTTTTAAACGCAACAAACAGGATTCGCAATGTCCGCACGCCAAACCAGTTACAGATGGATCGTAACAAGTATGCGTTAACGAATAGTCAACTCCCAGTGAAAGACCAAGCCGAATAGTTTCCGTTTTGCTAAGCATCATCAATGGCGCCTCAATCGAAATCCGGTGTTGGGAATTTGAATTTTCAACACCCATTTTTGTCGCAAGATTTGCCAGTGTTGAAAAAGCGGACAGAAATTCCGGTCGGCAATCAGGATAACCACTGTAATCAACTTGTGAAACCCCAATATAGATTTTCGAGGCGTTGGAAGTTTCCGCCAGAGCCAGCGCCAACGAAAGAAAAATGGTATTTCGCGCCGGAACGTATGTATTGGGAATATGGAGTCCGATTTTTTCGGGAGTTGTATCTTTGGGAACCGTAAGATTGTCCGTCAGGGAACTGCCCCCAAAAAGACGTAAATCAACCGATATTACCAGATGACGGGAAACACCAAGCCAATCCGCAACACGATGTGCCGCAGATAATTCCGTACGATGCCGCTGATTGTAATCAACCGTCAACGCAAAAAGATCGTTTCCCTCAGACTTGGCAACAGCCGCTGCTGTTGTGGAATCCAGTCCTCCCGAAAGAAGAACTACTGCTCGTTTCATAATACAACTCCTTGTTAGGTTGGAAAAATAAAAGGATAAGAGAAAAAAAATAATCGAAAAAGATGGGAATATGTTACAAAAAAAATACGATGAACTGCGTGTATTCCGGTGTCCATTTCTATTCGGTCTTATCAAGAGGTGAAAGTTATTTATTCTTCTTCAGTTCCTTCCGCAACTTCATTCTGTAATTTGTCCGGCGGATCAAAACCTAGAATTTGCAACAATTTAGGACAAAACATTTTACGTCCGCGATCATTAATTTCAACAATAACTTTTCGTGCCAAAATTTCTTGACCGACTACTTTACCTTCACCTTCATCCGAACTAACACGGCAACCGATTGGAGGTAATTCTTTTTGTGTTTCGACATAATGATCGTATTCGTAACGAAGGCAACATTTCAATCGTCCGCAACGTCCTGAAATTTTAGTTGGATCGAGAGTTGCTTTTTGGAGTTTTGCCATTTTCATGGAAACCGGCGGCATTTCCGTTAAGTACCAGTTACAACAAACTTCCTTACCACAATCGCCAAAATCAGCTAAAAGTTTCGTTTCATCCCGAACTCCGATTTGCCGCATTTCGATTCGCGTTTGAAATTCCGACGCAAGAACTTTGACCAACTCCCGAAAATCAACCCGACCTTCCGCAACATAATACACAATAATCCGCTCACCACCAAAAATATGTTCCACACGCACTAAATCCATCGTAATTCCCATTTTACGAATAATATCCCGACACCGGATAAATTCATCTTTTTCTCCTGTCTGTATTCGCCGTTGTTCAATTTCGTCTGCTTCCGTCATTGGGCGAATCACTCGGTCTTCAATCCATTCCCCTTTAATTCCAGCAAGTGCTTCTGGAGTTGCCTGACAAAGTACCGCTCCGGATTCTTGACCGCGTGTTGTCCGAACAATGACGTGTTGACCATGCCGAAACATCGTGTGTTTCGGATACGTAAAAACACCCAAAATCCGCATGGCGCCGTAACGTACAATATATTTAATCATCTTCGATATTCAGGGTTGTGGGAGTTGTGATTTGGGGAGTAGTTTGGACTTGGAACCCGTAAATCCTTCAATTATTGTATCTATTTAGTAGGTAGGCGACCTTTCGCCGAAAGGTCGCAAGGAATCGGTTAACGCCGATAATTGGTGTAATTATTTAATCATAAAAACAACCGTGTCAAGTAATTCCATAAAAAAATCATAACATAATTTTAACGACATTCAAGAGGTTTTGAGAAGTTCCTAGTGCTTTGGTAATCTTAAAATTTAGGATGAGACGACAAATAACCTTTAAAAAATTTAATGTCTTGTCGAGCATTTAGAAAAACAGTAGAATGGTTACTAGTTGTGATCGGATAAACCGATTCACTCCCCACTATTAACTATTCACTTTTAA
>JAITBS010000318.1 GCA_031283515.1 Planctomycetaceae bacterium | reverse complement strand
TCCATATCAACACTTATTTGATTCGGTTTAATTCGCACCGTATTCATTAACTCCTCTATCTCTTCACGAGTAAAACCTAACATTTCGTTATATCGTTTCTTGAGTGAGTAATTGGCGGCGATATTGTAACCGCTGGTCAAATCATCAAGCATGACCGGTGAAATACCTGTAATAAACGTCTGACCAATAATGCCGTTGTCAGACGCCATTTTGAGTTTCTCATAAAAATCACGGACAAGACCATTCGCGGTAATTACTTTTTTGTAAAAATCTTCCCCGAACACCGAACCCATTGTAATCAGATCATTCGCAAAATGATCATACTCGTCGATAATTACAAATATTTTTATCTTCGCTTCATCAGCAATACTCAATGCGGTATTCAAAATTGATAGTGTTGTTTTTTCCTTATCAATTTTCTTAATAAACTGTTTGGCACTGGGAAAGATATTTTTGTGACGTTGTAAAAATTGGCGAACAGAAAATTTGATATTCTCAAAAAAAGAGTCACAAAAACTATCAGCACTTGTCGTGTTAATACTGGAAAAGTTGAATCCCATTACGGCGTAACTATTCTTTCGCGGTGTCGGATTTTGACCGATGTACAGATCACCGAATAAGTGTTCAAATTCTTCCGCATAATTGACATCGTAATAATAGGAAAGCATCGAAATAAATAAACTCTTGCCGAATCGGCGCGGACGAATAAATATTTTGCTTTTAATATTCTCACGTTCCAATAATTCAATAAAATGCGTCTTGTCAACATAAACGTAATTCTCAGTTCGGATACTTTTGAAATCGGCAATACCGTATGGTAATTGGTGGGAAGATTTTATATTCATAAAATTCGGATTGGGCGGTTATAATCAAATTATTGTTGCAGTTATTTTTTTGTTTTACTATCCTATCACGTATTATACGTTTTGCAATGTTGTTGTCAAAGGGAATATTGTCATGGTATGCGAATGTGAGCAACTCGTTTTGCCTCAATCAGCGACTCTATCGTGTCAAAAACCGAAAACCGAATTGTCAAGTGTCATAAGTATAAAAAGGCATATTTGGGTTCTGGTATTCGATTTTTGGTATTTACTCATTGCTTTTTGCGTGCGGCAATCGCCGGTTGAGAATTCCAATGACCGATTGGAGAACGCCAATTCCGGTTTTTTCTGCCCAAAACTCTTTTATGGTCGGAAATCTCCTCAATTTTCTCTCTCAACGTATCTATTCAGTCGCGATGAATTGACGATTGGTATTTTAGTTCTTATTCCGTTCCGGTACGATAGTTCGGTGAAAGCCTTTCGGCGAAACATCGCCTAACCTCAATAAAATCAAGATCGAGAGAGAGAATAATGATAAAAAAACCTTATCAATACCGCAATAGTAGAATTACTTTGACTAATAGTAGAACTACTTTTGCTGTAATATATGTCAGGAGTGATATTTGAATATATACCCGTCATAATATGAATAATCCGTTTCCATGAGGAAAGTCTTTTTTTGCGAGGGATTCATAACCGATCAATACGTCAAGAAAGCTCATATATTGGCTTTTGAGTAACATGGAAGAAAGAGGGATTCAAGGACTGAACTAATATTCTAAAAAAAACATCAAATCCCCTCGATGTAACCATGAATGACGAATTTTATGAAGACAATTTACGTACCTTCCCCGGTCCGAAATCTTTTTTGGATTATGAAGATGTTCCATTTTTTGGGAGTTTACCCGAATTACTGCGGTCAATCCGATTAATTTTTGGTCTTGAGATTGAATTTATTCGGGCGGGTGGGACTTTACCGGATATGATGGCACGTTGTTTTACTATTAAGGTTGAAAACGGTAAATCACCTGGTTGCCTTGCTCTCCTTCCGTCGAAAAATATTCAGAACAATCGGAATAATTCGATGAATCTTGCAGAACAAGATAATTTTCTTACTTCGTTGGCATTGCTTCTTGGCGAGGCTTATCGATGGCAACAGATGTTTCGGAAATACGAAGGAGAGCTTGCTTCCCTGATTCCGGTTCCTACGACCGATATTAACGAAACACTATTCTCCGAAACGCTTTTCGGTATTTTGAAAGAGAGTGCGAAAATACTGGATTGCCAGGCTGCTTCGCTTTATGTTTTGGAGACAGCAACAAATTTGCTGAAATTACGTTCTTGTTGGGGATTACCGGAAGAGCGGTTACTTGATTCGGCACGTCCGTTGCATGATTCTATGGCGGATTTGGAGGCGATTCTTGGTCAAGCGGTTATTTTGAACGAAGATTATCTTTTTGAAGCGTGGGGAGCACCGGAAGATTTTCCGACAGCGATTTGTGTACCGGTTGCTTCTCCGATGTCGATTATTGGAACTCTTTGGTTTTTTTCTGACCGCCAACGTCATTTTTCAGAACATGATCTCCGGTTGCTGGAAATTATTACTGGACGTCTTGCAGCTGAAATCGAGCGGGCGTCCTTACTCCGTGAATTGGAACATTCGCAAAAACTAAAAACAAGTGCTTGATAGTTGATAGTGGATAGTTGATAGTGGATAGTATCGCAATCTTATGATTTAGTTTTCGTTCACAATGCGGACGAACTTGTCAAGGCAATGTCCCGCAATAAAGCAAGCCGTGAAGCATTGGAAAATGCTGCGGGACGAATTATAAAATCCGTAGATTCCGCAACGTTAAAAAATACCGTGAAAGCAGAACTGCATAGTATTGACCCAAGTTTAGTCCGTTTTGCCGATGAACTTGATAAACCTTCGCAACAGTATCTGCTTGTTCTCGGCAATGGGGCAAAAACTTGTGAAAAGAATTTGCCGGACATGTTACAGCGGGCAAAGTTTTTGGAACGCGGCGGAGCGGAAACTGTTACCGCTATCGGAATGTATGGTGATGATGTTGCGAAAGCGGCAATGCGTTTCGATGCTGCATTACACGGAGGAAAAATCATCAGTCCGCAAAGTATGCGGGCAGTACAACTCGATGACTTCGGCAAACTGTTCACAAAATAAGGCGATGCGGCAAATAATTTCTGGACGAAATACATTATGCCAAATTAGAAAAGTTATTGTCGTACAGTATCAATGGTATTTTTAAAAATTGACTATTATTGTAATATATCAGTGGAATTATTATTTTTGGTTTTTCACCTCGAAGGGGTGGAATTTTCATAACCGTAGGTCAAGCGAAGCACGACCTGCGGTCAACATCTCGCCTCAACTTCGCCTGAAAGGCGAAACTAAACGATCCGAATCGTACAAACTAGAATTATTAAAATTCTGTCTTGCAGACAGAGGTTTGTTGATGATGTCCATCCGCAGGTCAATAACCTGCGGTTATGAAAATCTCACCTCTTCGGGGTGAAAATTGAAAAACAAAAATTCCACTGATATATTACCTATTATTTTGTTTCTGTTTAAAGTATATTTCCTTTTCAAGAGTCATTTTTCCAGTGGAACCTCCTAAACTGTATCATTATATCAAGGCAAGCGGTCTTGTCCAACAGGAATTATTGGACGAATTTCTTCAGAGATTTGAGTCGGGAGTTCTATTACCGGCTGGAATAATGGTTGCAAACCCTATTGACCGGAAACATTTACAACATCCGGCTCAATTATGTTACGGAGTACGCCGTTCAACCGAAACCGCAGAAGAAACCAAACTGCTCGACTCTTCAGATGCGTCGCTTGCTTCTTTGGACGGTGAAACAGTTAATCATGACCGCAATCTAACGGTGCAAGATCGTCGATTTGCGGAGGAATTGGTTCGGAACGGGTTGCTTAACGATTGGCAGATACAACAATTATTGAATGGACGTACCAAATTTACGCTTGGCGGTTACAGGATTTTCGATGCTATTGGGCAGGGCGGTTACGGACATGTTTTTCTAGGGTACAACGAATATGGATATGTTGCTCTCAAGGTTTTACCGTTTGCCAGAACAACACCGGAATTAACAAAACGATTTCTGCACGAAATTGAAATTCAAAAGAATTTTATTCATCCGAATCTTGTTCGATATTTTGGTTCGGGGCGTGACGGTAATGTTCATTACATGGTTCATGAGTTTGTTGACGGCGGCGATTTGCGCGAACTTTTTGGGAAGGAAGGAGTCTTACCCATAGAAATTGTTGCGGCAATTCTTAGTCAGATTGCGAGGGGAATTCATTATTTGCACGAAAATAGTATTATCCACCGCGATATTAAACCGGCGAATGTACTTTTATCGAGTGAAGGAAGAGCAAAACTGACCGATATGGGACTTGCTGTTCCGTTTGAACGGAATTTCACAGACCCGATGGTTCGGATGTTTGAGGAAGGTAATTTATTGGAACGCCAGATTGATTCCGTATCGAAATCAACCGGACGTGTTGCCGGTACGGTTGATTATATTGCACCAGATCAGATTCGTAATCCTTCGGAACCAACACCGGCTTGGGATATTTATTCTCTTGGGTGTACTTTATACCAGATGTTGACAGGTTCCCTGCCGTATCCGAACGGCGATGTCAAGCAGAAATTTCGTGACAGAATCAATTTTGATCCGAAAGACCCGCGAATACTAAATCAAACAATACCGTTTGATTTAGCCGATTTACTTCGTGACATGTTGGCGCGGGAACCGTATGAACGAATTACAACAGCAAAAGAAGTTGCGGATCGTCTCGAAGTTTGGGCACCGCCTGACGGATTGATGTCCTATCTAAAATTCGTGTAACAATTTGTAAAAAAGTCAGAACCGGCATTTATTCATAATACTTAATTTTTTGTTTTTTTATTTCCTAAATAGTTACGGTTGTTTAAGTTATTTTGATTTATGATTCAAAGCAGCACGCGTGAAATTCAAGTTGGAACGATTATTATTGGCGGCAGTCATCCGGTTGTACTTCAAAGTATGACGGCAACTAAAACCACTAATATCGTTGCAACCGCAGAAACTTGTCAACATTTAACTGAAGCCGGAGCCGGAATTGTACGAGTTGCGGTTGATACGCAACAAGACGCAATGGCATTGCGGGAAATTCGGAAACGGACAAGTGCTAATCTGTCTGTTGATCTTCAGGAAAATTACCGTTTAGCAGAATTTGTTGCGCCGTATGTTGACAAAATTCGTTACAACCCCGGTCATCTGCACCATGCGGAACCGGAAATTTCGTGGCAAAAAAAAGTAGAACGAATCGTTGAAGTTGCACGAAAATATAATTGTGCGTTACGGATTGGAGTCAATTGCGGAAGTCTTGATCCGTCAAGTACCGCGAATGATCCGACGTTCAACAGTACATTGGACAATGCTTTAGACAGTGCATTGAAACATGCTGATTTTATAGATTCGCTTGGTTTTCAGCGGTTTTGTGTATCAATTAAGTCTTCGGATCCGATGACGGTTCTTTTAGCGAACCGGCGGTTTGTGTCATTACGAAACGATATTCCTCTTCATCTTGGTCTTACGGAAGCGGGAATGCCGCCGGAAGGAGTGATGAAATCGCGGCTTGCTCTGGAACCGTTGTTGGCGGAAGGAATCGGTAACACGCTTCGAGTTTCGTTGACGGTTCCGAACGAACGCAAGCAGGAAGAAATCGAAGCAGGCAAACTCATTTTGCGTAACGCCCAACAAGGTAAAATACTAACAACCGCCGATTGGACACCGGATCGGTTTAATATTATTAGTTGTCCGAGTTGTGCGAGGGTTGAAAATGACCGGTTTGTTGCATTAGCGCAACAGGTTCGGGAAGCAACCCGATTTATGAAGAATGTACCGTTGACGGTTGCGGTCATGGGTTGCCGTGTCAACGGACCCGGTGAAACAGATCATGCGGATATTGGGCTTTGGTGTGGTGCCAAATCGGTTAATCTTAAACGCGGTACCAATCTTCTTGGAACTTTTTCCTACGATGAAATTGTTCAAAAATTACTTAAAGAATTGGAACAATTTCAATAACAATATTTGTAATTTCCAAAGATTTTTTAATGGAATGACTGCCTGAAGTATATGTTGCAAAAATATTAAGTCCGCAGATTTTCACTGATTCTTTAAAAAGTTACGGACTAAATATCTGCGAAAATCTGCGTAATTTACGGACAAAAAATCGGTACAATCTGTGTTCTCTACGGATTCTGTTGATAACAATAGAAAGTTACAGTTAGGAGATTGCCTTTACGGATAACTCAATTTTCTTTGTCGCAACAGTTTCAAGAAATGTTTTATCGTGTTCGACGAAAATCAGAGTTGGTTGATATTCGATCAGAAGATTTATAATTTGTGTTCGCGAAATAATGTCAATGTAATTGAGCGGTTCATCCCAAAGATAAAGAGAAGCCTGCTCACAAAGACTCGCCGCAAGTAATATTTTTTTCTTTTGACCGGCACTAAAATCAGACATATCGTTTTCATAATCATCTTTTGAGAACCCCAATTTGTGCAAAATTGTTCTCAATAAACTTTCATCAATTTGACGTTGGACAGTAAAATCCTTCATACTTCCATGCAGAAACGATGCGTCTTGCGGTAAATACGATATTTTTAGATTTTTTGGAACACGGCAATATCCTTGATACGGAATCTCCTGCCCCGCGATTAGTTTCAGAAGACTCGATTTACCGCAACCGTTCCGACCATAAACTGCAACTCGATCTCCCACATCAACCGAAAATGTAACTCCGTTAAATAATGCTGTTCCATTATATTGCACAAAAATATTTTCCAAATCAATAAGACGTGACGAATGAAAACGAATCGGTATTATAGAAAGTTTTTCCGTAATTTCCGTATTTTTGAACAATTGTTGTTTTTGTTCTATTGCCAGTTGTTTTCGGTTTTCGGCGGACTTGGAATGTTTCATTATTTTTGCCGCTTTACTGCCAATAAAACCGCGATCTACCGGACCATGACCATACTTTTCTTTTTCGGCTTTGTTTGACCATTCATTTGATTTTCGTGCCGATTCTTGAAGACGATGTACTTCTTTTTTGAGTTTATTGTTTTCCGCATCTTCAAACCGTTCACGGTAATTTTGGTTACATTGCCAAGTTGAAAAATTTCCTTGTGTCAATTCAATACCGTCACGATTAATAGACAAAATATGATCAACACTTCTGTCCAACAATGCTCTATCATGTGAAACAAGAATAAAACCGTCTTTTTTACTCAAATAATTGCCAACAACATTACGCCCTTCAAGATCAAGATGATTTGTCGGTTCATCAATCAACAAAAAAGAATTGTCGTTCAAAAATAGTACCGCAAGCATTACCTTTGTTTGTTCGCCTCCACTCAGTGTTTCAAAAGGCCGAATCAATATATCACCGGAAATTTCCAGCAACGATAATTCACGTTCAAGCTGCCACGATTCAAAGTCGGCAATTTGTGTAGCGATTTCAAGTATTGAGAGCGTTTTATTTTGAACAGTATAGGGAAAATATCCAAGCGGAATAGGTACCTCTATTTTCCCATTGTAAGCGAGGTGACCAAGCAGCAAACGGAGTAATGTCGTTTTTCCGCGACCATTACGGCCAATCAGACCAAGTTTCCACCGTGTGTCGATTTGCAATGAAATATTGGAAAATAAAGGAATTCCGCCGTCGTAGGCGAAATTCATGTTGACGATATTGATAATTGCCATAATATTGTACAAAATTAAAAAAGCGGGTTCTATTTTTCTTCAGCGGCACACGTTAATGATTTACGCACAAGATTATGATGCCGAGAAACGGAAACAAAAGCAATTGGAGATAGAACACGATTACTGATGTTTATTGAAAAACAACAACATCATTCAATCGTACGAAATCTAAAAGAAGTTTGTTTATTTCATTGCTGTGTGCGGCTAAGTCGAGAATCATAAATCCGGCGTTCATTTAACAATAGCACTGAAAAATGACACCGCCGGAACCGATTTGCTTTATATTATCGGCACAGACGGCGGATTTATTAAACCGAATCAAAAAAAAATTTGTAATATTTCCCTACTTTTCTTTTGTTGTGGTCGATTTTCCGTGTAGAAAATTACTATGAAATCTCAGAGTTGCGCGGCTCACGATAAGGGAGCGTTGCGTGAGATTTCACGGGTATAATTCGGCGTTACATTTTTATTTTGCAACAAAAACAGATTACTATACTTCTTGCATTCACTTGATTGATGTTTTATTGTGTTACGATTTATTTAAGAGGTAGGCAACGTTTCGCCGAAACGTTGCGTCGGTGTACTCACCGACTTATCCCAGTTACGGCTGAACATTAAAAAACAACGGTGTACAACACAATAACAGAACGTAACCGGTGCGGTCTTTCGGCGAAAGACCGCCTACCGCCATTGGAATTCGTTGCAATTATTGAAATTGTTTAATATGAATTGTTACATCATTAAAATAATGAATACAAAAAGTATAATCAAAGTGTTGTGGAGTACAATAATATCAATCAAAAGATTACCTGAAGTACAACTTATCTGATACGAATTTTATGGTTCGTTTATAAGTTTCAAATTGTCCAGAAAGAATGAGGAATCATCGGCGGTTTTACTGAGGTTACAAAAACCGAACCATTGGAGAGTTCTCCAATCGGCGTGAACCGGTTTGAGGTCTTTGAACTCTTGTTTACGACCATCCGCAAATGTCAATGTTAAACTCCATAATCCTGACGATTGTTCATCAACATTACCAATCAATTCAAAATAAACCCATTGATCTGCTGGAAATTCAAGCGGTTCTATTCCTTTGACGTGTAGTTTACCGTTGTTGACACGGATACTCAATCCAATTTTGTACGGATTTGAATTATCACGCCATTCGATATGGGCGTCGCTGTTTTTCCGAACACGTAACGCAAAACTACTACGAACAATTCCCTTGTTATAATTCGGTGCGAAAACAAGATGCGGATTATAAAAATGTTGTAAATCCGGTGAGTCCGCCAGTTCAAGACATTGTTCTCCGGCAAAAGGACGATCTGTTGAAATACGGATTAACTTTTTGTTTTCATCGTGAATTGTTCCTTTGAGAACCGGTTTGGTTCGCGGTGTTTCAAAATTATCGTTCAAACGTAACGGAATCGGCGGCAATTTTTCCGGCGCAACCGGATAATGAGGATGTTCATAATTCTTTGCCAGAGCAATCCAGTTTGTGCTGCCGTAAACTCCAGCCTTAGAATAATCGAAACGCTTAAAACCGGCTTTAAACGCCGGAGAATCATCAGGAAGTGTAAAATCGTTGTTTTTCGGGTCTTTGAACTTCGGATCGGCAACAAGAGAACCTTTATCGTGACCGGTTTTCTCCTGCCATGCCTTCAAATCGAGACCACTCGGAAAAAGTGTTGAAAGATCGGCTTTCGGACTCCAAAATAAATTGTTTCGTAAAATAACCTTGTCATCGCCCCATTGTTTTATTGTATCTTTTGTCCATGGATGTCCATACAACACGCCGTCATTCCAGAGAACAATATTATTTTCAAACGTAAAGGAAACATGTTCTTCAACCCGACTGCGTTGAAGTTGATCAGTAAGACTGTACGCCAATATATTATTACGAATAATATTTTCTTTACCGTAATGTTGGTGAAAAGTCCCTGTTTTAACACGATAAACGAGATTATTTTCCATTACGATATCTGTTGACCCTTCATCGGTATAAAGTCCCCAACCGCCGTAAGAATAAGAATAAATATCATGAATCACATTATTTGAAACAGTTGTTCCCGGTGAAACACCAAGCGTATAAACACCGCCCATATCACTCAATACCCAATGTCCCAGATGATGAATATGGTTAAATTCAATTTGATTGTGATGTGAACGTGTTGGTTGATAACCCCATTGCCAACCGACAGAGATTCCCGTGTAATAAAATTCGCTGAGATCATTATGTAACACTTTATTGTAGGAACCATGACCAATCCAGACAGGAATTCCGCCTAGCGCAACTTTACCGCCGTCACGAATGATACAGTTTTCGACAATATTCCGGTCAGTTGATTCGAGTTGTTGCCAATTATTTTGATGCCCGATACCGATATAAACGCCGTTTGCTCCGACATCGTGAACGTAATTTTTACCAAACCGGCAATCTGTACAAGATTGATGAAACCGAACCGCACTGCCGCCGATATTGCCCCATTCGCAATTTTCGAACCAAATATTCCGGCAACCGTCGAGTTGTACGGAAAACGGCACGGAAAGAGCCGATTGACCGCCGCGATCACCGCTCGGCGGTAAAACAAAACCGCTGTAACAAAATTTCAGACCGTCAAATCTAATGTTAGCGATTCGATTTTCCGGTTTGTCTTTTAAGATTTCGCCGTCGAATTTCAGAAACGCTTCGGCAATCGGAGCGATTATTTCCAGTTTCGACGGGTCTTCACCGATCAACGGAATGTACGATAATGTTCCATCACGGTCAAGAAACCATTCACCGGCGTTGTTAAGAGCGGCTTTGTAATTTTCGATATGATAACGCTGACGCGGTTCCCAACGCATTAACTCTGCATTCGCAGGTCCCGTGAACATGACCATGCATTCGTCAAAATCAATCGCTGATGTTCGAAGTTTTGCGGATTCCCATGAGTTGTACAGTGTGAAGGAAACATCTTTGAGTTGTTCTTTTGGGACAGACTTGAGCGGTTCAATATCTTTAAGTGTTGCGATAAAAGCCCGATGACTCATCGGTTCCGGTTTTCCTGTAACAGGATCAATTGCCATGTCAACTTTTTCTTCTGTGTAATAATAAAGTTCATTCGGTTCACGACAACGGGTTGCCCATTTTCCGCCGACGTAAAGTTGTTCAAAATACCATTTTCCTTCGGCAACTTCGGGAATTTTTACTGTCCAGACGCCGTTTTCATTTTTGTTCCAACCGGTAATCCGGCGACCGCCATTGAATACAACATTTTGATTTTTTCCGGCACGATAAATGATTGGAGCGTTTTCTGTACCGGAATCTTCCGGTTTGAACACGATGGGTTCGGTGACGGGATAAACACCGCTCTCAAACTCAACAACAATCGGTTGATCACCTTTTTTCAACTTCCGAACCTCATCAACTGCCTGCCGGAATGAAGAAACCGAACCGTTGGGCGTAACTGTAACATCAGCCGCAAACAACGGAACCAATGTCAATAACAAAACAAAAACCGAAACAACAACATTTTTTTTCATTGCAAAACTCCTTAAAATGGAAAACACGGAAATTTAGTTGATAGTGAAGAATGGATGCGGAAAGTGACGCAAGCGGACAATTGTTGTTACGTCTATCATTCCGTATGCACATAACTGTCTATTTTATTAACCGCTCAAATACTTTGTTCCAATAGTCTGCAGATTTTTTCTGTTTCGTCATTCTCAAAAAAATCAGTGAAAAATCAGCGAACTAAAAATCAGCGGAAATCAGCGGAATTTGCGGACTAAATATTTGTACGTAATCTACGGACTCTGTTGATAAAATAGACAATTGCAATACTATACCTGTTGCATAATCCTTTTGCAATACCCGCAACATTGTTTCGGAATATTTTTTGTTGATTCTTCACCCTGAAAGGCGAAACGAAACGAGCCCATTCGTAAAACAGGCGATTAAGAACATTCTGCCTTTCAGAGAGATGTTTGTTACCGACACAAGTCCGCAGGTCGATGACCTGCGGTTATGAAAATCGCACCTCTTCAAGGTGAAAATCGAAAAACAAAAATGCCACTGATATATTACGATTGATATATTACGATTTTGAGAAGTTCCTGTGATTCACGAAAAACCCCAAACCGCAACATTTTTTTCTATACACCGATTGGTATTTCGAGCGGTTTGTTCATTCCGATCATCCAGTTGGTAACGGTTAATGTCTGAACGCCTTCTGCACGGTAAACCTGACGTTTGGCATTTTTCGGTAAATTAAACACCGTACCGCCGATTGTAACGGCAATTGGTAATGAGCTGTTATTGGTTAGTTCGAGAGTTCCGGGCGTGATTGCCTTAATATTGACGGACGCTTTGAACAAAGCCGGAAGCCATGGATCACGTCCCCAAAGAAGATCGGCAGCCCAGGCGATAGTTCGTTTGGCGAAAAACGCTTCTTTGATACTTTCGACGGTTCGTTCTTTTGCTAAAACCAACGTAATCGGACGTAACGGATTTTGAATACCGTATTGTTCCAATTCGCTGGGGTGAATATCGCTGTTAGCAAAAAGAGCCAGATTGCGTTCGTTACACCAATCCGAAACAATCGGATAATAGTCTGGTCCGTAACCGATTATTTCAATACCGTGCATCAATCCTTGTTTGTAGATTTCTTCGTGAGCATCAGTGAATCGCAACGGCGCACCCGGTTCAATGCCGCCGTTTTT
>JAITBS010000303.1 GCA_031283515.1 Planctomycetaceae bacterium | reverse complement strand
TAACGTTTCACTTTGTAAACCTTGGCAAGTTTCATTAACAAATTGTAATGGGGAGTCGATTTTTGATATCTATTCAGTCGTACTCTTCTTTTATGGTTGTCAACCTTTCGTCGTATTGTCCCTGTTGACGGATGGAAATGAAAAAACAATCGCGTAAAACACAAATAAAAACATCAATCGTTGCGGCGTTTCGGCAAAATGTTGCCTACCTCCCGAATTGTTATAACCGTTTGGAAATATTTGATTTTTGCCGGTCAATGGATAAAATAAAAATATCTGGAAAAACATTGTTGACATAAATTGAAAAAAAATGACAGGATTTTACATTATCTAATTTTATTTTTTCTGGTTTTGTCAACACGAAATCAGTAAGGAGACTTATTTTGAGTATATTATGCCAATTACGATATCCAACCCCTTTTTTTTCTTTTTATTTCATTTATATTATTAAAAAGAATTAATTATTCGTAGTTAGCTTTACTCACAGAAGAGGATGCAACCCAATACATCGGCACGAATCATGCTTGGCGTCGGCGATTACGGCGCTACCAAAGAACAAGGCGGAGTCATTCGAACAATGGCACTGGGGTCGTGTATCGGTTTGATGATTCTTGATCGAGGAACTCGGTGTGTCGGCATGGTTCATATCGCCTTACCAGATTCCACCGTTTCGCCTGATCGAGCAAAACAATTACCAGGTTATTTTGCCGATACCGGTATTCCCGCTTTAATCGACCTAATGAAACGAACCGCCGGTTCCCTTTCCAAACCATCAAACCTCATCATCAAAATGGCTGGCGGAGCCAATGTTGCCGATCCCAACAATACGTTTAATATTGGTAAACGTAATGTTTTAGCCGCTAAAAAAATTCTTTGGCAATTCGGTCTCGGTGCTATCGCTGAAGATGTCGGCGGTTCGCATAGCCGAACCGTCACCTTGTGTCGTGATTCCGGTCGCATCATTCTCTCATGCCCCGGAAGACCGGATTGGGAACTATGATTTGTAAAGAAAAATCAATGTAAAAATAAAAAAACACCGTGAATGATAAATTAAAAAAATAGTTAAACAGAAAATATTGGACGAAATATTTATTGGAATGAAATTTGTAAAGTTTACAACGGTTTTTCGACAAGAATTTTGAGAATGATTCAATGTCAACATTCCCAAATATTCTTTTTTCCATTTTCATTTTTATGAGTCGCCGAAATGATAAAGAATATAGTAATAGCTGATGATTCTGCGTTAGCAAGGATGTTTATTCGCCGTTGCCTTGAAATTGCGGGACTTGGAGACGCCAACTTCTTCGAGGCTTCCGATGGGAGTGAAGCAATTGCCAAGATGAAAGAGATTAAGGCGGACATGCTTGTTACGGATTTGACCATGCCGAATATGAATGGTATCGAACTCATGCGGAAAATTTCCGCCAGTCCGCGTCTGAGCGGAACACCTGTTCTTGTTGTAACAAGTGCAGGCAATGAAGAACAACGTCGGGAATTGATGGAACTCGGAGTAACACGTATTCTCTCCAAACCAATCAGTCCGCCGATTCTGATCGAAGCTATTCAACAAGTCAATAACCTTCTGAATGGAACCCCTGAATCATCAATAACGGTCTAATTAAAACAAAACCTTGTTGTGCTTTTGAATATTACAAAATTCAAATCACTTTAATTCAACAAAAATTACTTCGCATTAACTATTTACTCTTATGCTTCCCAAAAATTGCGGTCAATTATTGTACAATGCTGTTCGTGAAACGTTAGAAACAATGGCATTTGCGGAAGTGATTCCTTGTTCTATTAAAGTTGGGAGTGAGGAATTTGTTCAGGATGATGATTTTGCTATTAGCTCAGGGAATGATACAGGCTCTGTAGGCGTGAGTGGTTGGGGTGAGGAATCGTCCATTTCGACCAATCTCGATAGTTGGGGAACAGTTTCGCCGGCTGTTTCTGATGCCGCTTCGGAAAACGACAGTTGGGAAACAGTTTCGCCAACTGTTTCTGATACTGCTTTGGAAGACGATAGTTGGGGAACCGTTTCGCCGGTAGAAAACGACGAATTTTCAGAACCATTGGTCAATAACGATTGGAATGAACCAAACACGCTGGAAGTTGATGAGTTGGACGATGCCAGTTGGGGCAGTGGGATTATTCGCCCCAATGCTGTTGATCCGTGGGGCGAATCCAACGCTTTGGCGAATCAGAATGAAAAAATGGCATCAAACCCCAAAGAAGCGGATTTTGACAATTTAGTGGCGAATCAATCGGATTGGTGTTGGGCGTGTATGAAGGTTAATTCGCCGGATATTCATTCTGTGTGGTTTATTGTGTCCAAAAGTCTGGCAAACGCATTGGCGCAAAACATGTATGCTGGTGAGGAGTTTCAATTGGACAATCCGCTTATTCGTGATTTGATTGCCGAACTGACCAATGTTCTTGGTGGTCGGCTGATGCTTTTGCTTGAAGAGCTGGGTGGCAAGTTCACGTTGACGGTTCCTGAAATTGGATTTGGGTTGCCGGATGTTCCCGAACAAGGTTATGAAACGGCAATCTGTAAAATCGTTGTTGATGGAGAACATCCGGTTATGGTCGCTCTTTGTTTTAATCAGGGCGGAATCCTCTCACCTGAAAACGCCTCGTAATAAATACTTAACAGTATTTCGTAATAAATGAAATATTCGTGTAATATTTCAGTAGAATATTTTTGAATTTGTTTACCGTTAACTTTAAAATGGATATTCCATCGTGATTTTTTGGGTACCCCAAAAAAGGTTTTTTTGCAAAAATGTACCCATAAAAAAAATTAATTGACACGATCTGTTTTTTCGTGTTATATTAGTACCCATGTTTTAGCGATTTTACTTTGGGACGAAATGGGCAATATTTGAGTAGCGATTCTTTGACCAACACCAAATCAATTGTATCTATTCAGTAGAGCGCAAAACCACTAAAACACAAGGTTTACAGGATATTGAAAACTAATATTTTTTACAATACAAAATGTATTTTTATCAATAACTTTAGAAAACAATTTAATATCTGTACGTTTCTTGAGATTCCTAATTTCCAATAAGCTGACCATTGTATTTTGTAACGTTTTCATATTAATTCCGTCTTTCAAAAAATATTTTATTATTGTCCGGTTTCAAAAAGTTCCATGAGTGCATCGGCAAAGAGTTTCATACCGAAAGGATTGGGATGATTGATATTGTTCATCAACAATGTTGAATAGGGAATCCCTTGACGCCAAAGCCGACCGTAACGCTTAGCAGCATCCGCTAATGCAATATTGTTTTTGGCAGTAAATTCCCGAAGCGATTTCGTGTAAGGCCGCGGATCATCGTCAATTCCTTGCTCAGATTGTAAGCCCATCCAATCAGAACGAACATAATGCGGCGTCAGAATAACCCATTCGGCTCCAATTTCCTTAAACTCCAAAAGTATTTTGGAATACCGTTGCTCTAATACATCACCGCGTAAATAAGAATCATTGACAAATTCCGAAACAATTAAATCCGGTTTCTGATCAAGAACTTTTTCTTTATAATTTTTAGGACTTCCCGACGGTTCGTTACGATAAGAATCCGTGTTACGCCCTCCCCAAGCTTCCGTTTTCAAAACAATATTTGCCTTAGGAAATTTTGCACGAAGCCGAGCAACAAACTGTTCCTGCCAACGTTCGGTTTGCGGATTGGGTAAATATCCGGCATCCGTAACACTATCTCCCCACGCAAGAATATTAACCGTTTCACCAGCTTTAAGTTTTGCAATTGTTTTGGGAAGGAGGCGTTCTGCTGTTGTTGGAGTTCGGGCAGGCAGTTCGGGATATTGGGATTCCAAAATCGGAAAAATCTGTGCCGGTGTTAGTTTTTCAATACTCGCTTTGATCCAAATGTTGGCTAATCGTGTTTCACCGTCATCAAGTTCCGGCGGAACAGGTGTCGTAACATGGGACACGCCCTTCTTCACAATCAATTGACCGGTTGGAGTTCGGACAAGAGAATCAATCCGCATTTTACCGTACACATAATCAATATAAACCGATTGTTGTTCACTAATACGACTCTCAGGAAGACGTCCGATACAACCCCACTTCGGTTCGATTTGGTAATCCTTATCGCGTTCATATTGGAACGAATTTTTCTCCGGTTTTTCCCGAATAATAATCGAATCAAGAATCACCGCGTATGACGTCGGACATTCCTGTGCCCTCGTCCGGTGAAGTTTCATACCGCGATTGTATTCGGCTCCCTTGACATTGAACAACGGAAGTTTATCATATTTTTCGGAAGTTACGGTAATCAGTTCCGGTTTGTCGATTGTCCATTGACCCAAACCATTTTTGTTTATAAGCGTCCAACCGTCATTGCCAAGATCAAACAACATCGGCTCGTCAGCAATAAGAAACGAATGGGCAATTAACAAAATCCCAATAAAAAATAAGTTACGGTTTAACATACAAATACCTTTCAAAATTCTTAAAAGTGAAAAAATGTTCTACAAAAAAACAATTATTGAGTCCTTATATTGTAATTATCTATTTTATTTTTTACCACAAAGACCACCAAGAACACAGAGATTTTTTTTGTGCATTTTCAAATGAAACTTAAAAGCGTTACTTTTAAGGTATTAAAATATGATTACATTTTGAAGGTGAAAAACACTAAAATAGGAAAACAATATTCTGTGAATTTTATGTTCAAAATAAATTGTAATACTACAATTAAATCAAATTGAAAAACATCAAGAATTTCTTTGCTCTCTCTGCGAACTCTGTGATCTCTGTAGTTAATAAAAATAAATAGTTACATTATATTTTATTCCGATAATAAAATTGTACGGATTGATTGTTTTTGGAGTTTTGAATTTTTATCAAGACCGACACTGTTTTGATAGTCAACAAACCGCTCAGCTTTGTACTGTTCGTTGAACCATTGAAAAATAGGTTTGTCTGATTCTTGCCAATAAATATTGTTTTCCATTGTTAATCCGTTGCGGAAATCAGCATCGAAACGAACACAACTTTCAGCGGCATTACAAAAAATATTGTTCCGAATAATAAAATTCTCCGTCTTCGCAGAGTTTGCGTACACCATAAGATGACGACCATTTTTGTCCGGCCGCTGAACATGTCCCCAACCAAAACCGGCATTAAAACAAGTATTGTTTTCAAACAAAATAGTGTCCGTAATTGATTCAGCTCCGCGATTCCAGTATTCGAACGAATATTCGCAATTCCAAATTTTATTGTTTCGGTAAATAATATTGCGTTGTTGATTTATGCCGCTGCCCTGATTTGTTAGTGCGGCATCGTAAATTTCCCAGATTCGGCAATTTTCAACAAGACAATCGGAAGCATCCGACCAAAATTCAATTCCGTTACCGAATCGAACCTTGCGTCCTTCACCGCCTTGACAATATTGATCCGCACCGCCAATCCATGAAATGTCCAGATCACGATAAACACAATGTTTCACTTTAGTCCCGCCAAAACCGTGTGCCGCTCCGTAACGAATATCAAGATCAATAAAATGAACATAGTGACTGCAATTATGAAGAACAACATGTTGATATAATGCCGCCTCAATATTTTTGTACAAGTGAGCCGGATTTTCGTTTGAAAAAAAGACAACCCGATTGGTTTTTATATCGTACCAAAAATCATCTTGATTTTTCAGGTCTTCACGTGTCCATTTTTTGAATCCTGCTTTATTTCCGTTGAGAATAATATTACCGACATCAGTGTTAATACCGTTCGATTCAATGGTTGCTTCACGAAGTTCCAACGGAATAAACGAAAACACTCCGTCTTGCGGTAAATCCTTCCCAAGTGAAACCGTCAATCGGGCTTTATCGTAATCTTTTTTACAATGGAAAAGAATTGTCTGTTCTGTCCATTCTGTACCGATATTGATAAACGTTAGCCGAATTGCGTAACCGAGTCCCGTCCAAGGTGAATCGGGTTGGGTGAACGCAACGGTTGTTATTGGAAACGGTTTCGTTGTTTTGGCAGCAAACCGGAGCAGATAATATTTTTCCGCTTCAACCGGAAATCCGGCTACAATAAATTGAATATGATTGGACGCACTGCCTGTTGCGGAACAAATAATTTGATATTCTTTTTTACCGGCGTATTGAGACAGCGGCGCAACAATTTTTTGTTCTGCTTTGGCTTTGTCTTCATAGTGAAGTCTCCAGACCAAGTCGGTAAAGCAGGAAACAGCGTTTCCGAGATGAATTGTATCGGGACATGTTGACCAAAGATGATTGCCTTCGTTGATCCAATCCGTTTGTTTATTGAGCGGTACACTGCCGAGCAATTTCGGTTTTTCGTTACTGGCGTTTCCGTAGGAAGTGTACACAACCGGCTGATTTTCGTTACCGGATTTCGGCACAAGTTGTCCGCGCCAAAGACCGCCGCGTTGGAATCGGACAATATCACCCGATTTGATGTTGGCATTGTTCACTGCCTTGAGCGATTTCCACGCCGACATTGGTGTTGTTCCGGTATTGATATCGTTACCGGATTCGGAATCAACATAGTATTCGGCACCCAAAACCGAAATAACCAATAAAAAAAATAAAGCCCAAAATATCTGTTTCATTTTCTTGGTTACGGCAACACTCTATCACGCTGTTTATCCTTACGGAACATTGATAATCCGTGAACAATTACGAATAAAAGTTACACCAACAACTTTCGTTGTAACTGACTATTTTATTAACAAAATCCGCAGATTACGCCGATGTTCACAGATTTTTTAAAACGTTTATTGAAATTGAATAAAATCTTCGAGTTTTTAGTTTATTCTTTTTTATATGTCTTGTTATTTTTTCTGTTTCGTAATTATCAAAAAAATTATCTGCGAAAATCTGCGCAATCTGCGGACTAAAAATCTGCGTAATCAGATTTTAGTTACACCTGGAATAGGCTGCGGATAATTTCCGTTTTCATCGGGAACGAGCGGGAAAGGACCGTTGAATGAGAGATTGGCAATATCGGGAACGTATTCGAAGGTTGAATTCCATGCGGCTTCGGCGGTAACCCATTGTCCGGTTTCCATCGCCATACGCCCCAGAATTGGGGTAAAAGTTGCGTCGATTCCGCGTTCCAGTTCGTTCCACAGTTGGTTTTCCCGAATTGCTTTGAAGAACCGGTCATGTTCTGTTTGATAGGAATTATTGGCAGGAGTTGTTGGTGTCCAGAATGCGTTATCTTTGCGATGCCGTTGGGCGTTGAAGTCGGCAAACATTTTAGGTTCGCCAACACCTTCACCAACAACAGCACTCCCTTTTGTTCCATGCAAAACTGATTCGAAATCGGCATAGGTATTCTCTATTGTCTGGGCGAACAACATCATTCGTCGTCCGTCTGCGAAACGATATTCGACGGCGGCGTGATCAATCATTTGATCTTTGGCGGTTCGAAGCAAGCGTCCTCCTTGTCCTTGTGCGGAGACGGGCAATTGTCCGATTGCCCAGCAACAAATGTCTAAATTGTGAATCAAAGCGTCCACAATAAAACCGCCGGTTGTCCAGTTAAAATTGAAGATATGCCGTAATTGATGTTCGAGTGGGGTTTGATTTCCGGGATCACCGATTTTATGAGTTGGGTGCATTCGATAGACCCAAAGTGAGGTCAAATCACCAAGTTTGCCGTCATGAATTGCTTTGACAGTTTCTTCGGTGCGGAAATAATGCCGGTTATTCAGACCAACAGCAACCTTGAGACCTTTTTCAACTGCTTTTTTATTGGATTCCCGTAACGATTTTAGACCGGGAATATCAACAGCTAAAGGTTTTTCGGCAAAAATATTCAGATTTTTTTCTACTGCATAGGCAAAATGTAATGGTCGGAATGCCGGAGGAGTTGCCAAAAGCACAACATCACCCGGATTCAGGGTATCCATTGCTTTTTTGTAAGCATCGAATCCGACAAATTGCCGTTCTTGTGGGACATCGAATTTTTTACTTTCTTCTTTCTTTTCGAGTTCGGTTTTGACGGCGATTGCACTGGCATTGGTTTTATCTTGAAACGCATCTGCCATTGCCCAGAGTTGGAGATTGGGATCTGCGTTCAGGGCTTGCAGTGTAGCACCGCGTCCGCGGCTGCCGCAACCAACAATAGCCATTTTAATTGTGTTGGATTCTGCGGCGTGAACACGCGGAATACCGGATGCAGCAGTCAATACGGTTCCGGCAGCGATTAAACTGGATTGTTTAAGAAAATCACGGCGAGTTTCATTTGTTTTGTTTTTGTGGTTCATAAAAACTCCTTGAAAATCAAATGGTATTAAAGTTACTAAAAAACATAAAAAACGATTATTTGGCAATTCTAAAAATTTACATTAGAAAAATTTCATCCCAGAAAAATAAAGGACTCCTTTTTTGAAATACAATTTTTTTAGAAGTTCCCGTTTATAATATTTCAATCGGCAATTTATTTGAACCGTTATTGATACCACGAAAGAGGTTCATAATCAAGAGGTAGGCAACATTTCGGGAAAAGATCATGATCAATTTGTATTTTGTTTGTATTTTGTTTCGGCGAAATGTTGCTTACTTTGGGGTTTGCCATGAACAAATATTTGTAATTATTCAGCGGCATTTTTATTGTTGATTCTTCACCCTGAAAGGCGAAACGAAACGAAACGATCCGAATCATACAACCAACGATGATTAAAATTCTGCCTTTCAGAGAGAGGTTTGTTACCGACACAAGTCCGCAGGTCGATGACCTGCGGTTATGAAAACCGCACCTTTTCGAGGTGAAAATCGAAAAACAAAAATTCCACTGAAATATTACTATTACGGATATTTTATTTTCGACGGAGGTCATTTAATTTGAAAATCCACGTTTTCAAACTTGAATTGATGTTCGGGTTCTTCGAGATATTTGTTTAACAACGGCGAATACGTTTTAACATCAACAGTTTTGTTCGGGACATCAAAAGTCATCATTCGCAAATATCCTTCGCCTCCTTGTTTTCTGACTTGATAATTAGCAAGGATTTGATAAACATCATTACCGTACTTTCCTTTATCGACCCGTCTTCCGACTCCTTTTCCGATAACATGTCCGCTGAAAACAAACATCATGTTAGGATATTGTGAAACGAATTTTTCCCACATCATTTCACCGTCATTGACACTATCCTCTCCGGTCATTTTGCCAACCGGATAAATTTGCGGAAGATGATTTGTTCCTTGTGTCATACGAATATCGTTATTATCCATATAGGCATGTGTATTGACAATAACTTTATGTTTCGGATATTTTTGAACGATTTGAGCAGCCCAATCTAATAGGCGGTTTCTTGGTCCAAATTCCAAAGAAAGAACGAGCCAGTCGATTCCTCCGGCATGAAATGTAAACCAGGTATTGTCGATTTTACCCGATTCGAACGCACCGCCGAATCCTTTCATTTTCGAATACGTTTCGTAAGGAAAAAATTGATTGGCAAGCGTATCGCGGGAATCCGTATGTCCTCGTTTGCCGTAATCATGATTTCCCAACGCAAGAACATAAGGAACCTTGCCGTCTAATAACCGGAACGAAAACGCGGCAACATTCCATTGTGCTTCGGTATTATTGTTCGTGATATCGCCCTGTTGCAAAACAAACGCAATATCATTCGCATGATCCGCAATCCATTTCATTTGAACATAAAATGTATCGGGATAACTCATGGCGTAATTTTGCGTATCGGGAGCAAGAATGATTTTAAAGGTTGACGGTTCGTCGGCGTGAAGTGCAGCCGTAAACAAAATCATCATAACCAAGCCCAAACAACATGTTACATAACAATAGAGTTTCATAAATTTTTTCATAATTTTTTTTTCAGAGGTTGAGACCACACAAATTAGTGTGGTTTAGTGTTTAGAAAAAAGTAAATTTTTTGATTATTCCCATTGAATAATCAACAATCAAATAATTACCGGAAGTGCATTTGAAAAACAACGTATTTCGTTTCACTTTCCGGATTTGAGGTCAAAATTAAACGTTTGAGTTTTTCCTGCTTCGACCACAACAGTTAGGGTTGATTTCTGATTGTACTGACTTGGAATCCGTTCTTGGACGGGATTTCCTTGTGTTTCTTGTTCGGAATCGGAATCGGAATTTTGTCGAGTTGTCCAGATACGAACGATTTTTGAACCGGGTAAAACACCGGTTTTGTGGGAATCAAAATGTAACTGATATTCGCCGTGTTTATTGGTTTCACCATAAGAATATGTTTTATTTTCATGTTCAAAGTGAACCAGTGCGTTTGGTAACGGCTGACCGTCTAAAGTTACAATGCCTTTAACTTCTGCAAGACCGAGATTATTATACTGTCTTGTGTAGGCATTTCCACACCCGCCTAAAACAGGAAGCAGTACAAATAAAAAACTTGCGGTAAGCATGTAATAAGGTACTAAATGTTTCGGATTTTTTCGTTTCATAAAAATATTTTATTGTTAAGGGATGTTCACACCTGTTTATTGTACCGGAAATACCGACAATAAACAGGTGTAGTTAAGAGGTTTTCTAAGACTTAAAAACCGACATTTTCTCCGCCGTGTCGGGAACTAAGCCCCTGATAAACATCTTTTTTAATTGAGTTTGGAAAAAATCGAACCGATCCGTCACCAAAAACGAAATTAGCTCCGGTTGGGTGATAACTGCCAAACGCAAGTTGCATCAAACGACCATGTAATGTCGGCTGCAAAAAACGAGCGTTCAACGATGAATAAGCGGAACCGACAATTTCACTCATATCATCAGCACCACAAGAACTCGAAGCATCTTTTGTTACAGTTCCGTTGTATGGATCTGCTTGGTGTGAACCAATATACCAATGATCCATACCGCAACCATCTTTATTAAATGTGTCATCGGTTGGAACTTCACCAACAAAAAACGTATTGGAAAGACCATCGGTAACAGATGAAAAACGTGTTTCGTTACTTCCCCAAAAGATACCATTCTGGTTCCAATTGTATAGAGAAGTACATTGGTTTGCTACGTATGTTAAACCTACTGTTGTGAAAAAACCTGGCATTTCTACTGCAGCCCAAGATCCGGCGTTAGCGAGGTAACAACTTACCGCACGATGTGAAA
>JAITBS010000424.1 GCA_031283515.1 Planctomycetaceae bacterium | reverse complement strand
ATGCCCAACGAGGAATTCCGCCCGTTTCGCTTTGCCGCAACCGTGCCAGTGGGTACATTCTTCTCTTCCCCTATCTTGAACAAACGGCGGCTTACCAACTGATTGAGAGTAAAACCAATAAGTTTGATCAAGATATGAATGAAGATTTTTGGGGGCAAAAAACAACTTCCACCCGAAAACTTACAGAAGAAGAAATTACTCAACTATTCTCCATTCCCGTTTACCGTTGTCCGACGCGAAGAACTCCCAGCGCACGAGATGGGCTTTACACTGGCACTTACGGAGATGGAACAACAAATACGAATGCTTGTGGTCCACGCGGAGATTATGCAATAGTTGCTTATGTTGATCGAACAGTAAGTAGTGCCCAGTGGTCAAGAGAAACAGGTGATCCGACTAATAGTGCGACTCTGCATGAACTGTCCAGTGCCATGAGACCAGCCATGCTTCAATCGGGAAGTACATCATGGGCGAATTGGACACCACGTGATACAATGGCATGGCTTTCCGATGGAACCAGTAACACAATCATTATTGGTGAAAAACATATTCATCCCGACAATCTCCAAAAATGGGATGGACTTACTTCCACTACAGGAACCAGTGAACCCAATGGATATTCCCAAGATTGTGGATATTCAAATCCTAGTAACTTTAATTTTGGAGACGCATGGCTTGCACGGGCGTTTCATATTCGAAGTACGATGGAGTGTTTTGGTATTTCCCGCCCGTACGAAAATAAGGCAGTAGATCAGGATAGAGCAAGTTTTGGCAGTTGGCATCCTGGTATTTGTCAGTTTTTACTTGGTGACGGTTCTGTTTTTCCTATCAGTGTTACAACTCCAGCCGGTACTCACGACAAACGATTAACGCTGTTAATGCTTTCCTGTGTCAACGACGGAGGTGTTGTACAATTACCAGACTGAAAAAATAAACAACGTAACTTAATGGTTGTTTTAATTGATACTGATAAGCGACCATAAGTGAAAATTGTAATATATCAGCGGACTATTTATTTTGTAATTATTATGATCAAAGCAGTGAACAATGAATCTCATTTTTCAACCTAATTTTCTTAACAAAACAGCCTCAGTAGTCCAGGGAGAACACACGCACCTACCTCATTAATATGAACAATAAGGTAATGAGATTGTTGTTTATATTCTCTTTTTGCTACAGAGGTTGTTTTGTTAAGAAAATGTAATCTATCAGTGAAATTTTTGTGTTTCGATTTTCACTTCGAAGGGGTGTGATGTGCGCAATTTACGGTCAAGAGGTCAGACCGATACGCTCCACAAAGCCTTGCAAGGGCGAGATTATGGTTGTTCTTCACTTCTGCATGACGAATAGAAAATGATACGGACTAAAATGTTACGGAATAATTGCCTTTTTTATTCGTTATTGTTATTTTTTAACAGAAACAGAGCAATACACATCAATAGAGAAACAAGCGAAAGTAACCAAAAGAAACCAAGACCCAATGCCAACCAATCAAAAATTGTTTCAGCAACCCGATCTCTAAACATGGCAAAAAAACGCCCAAACGTAAAAAGAAATACCATGCCAATCGGTAAGAAAATAACCGGCACTAACAACCATTGAATTGTTTGCCGATTTGCAAGTATCTCAATAGGTGATGGAAATTCTTTCATATTGGGAAAATTCTAATAATTAAAGTTATCGTATTTTTAGTAATATTTTGGTGAAATTTTTTATTTTTCATTTTTGTACGTGTAAATTTCAAATTGAATGATAGACTGTTACGATTGGGTATTTACTCTTTTGTTTTCTGTTTTTCGTGTTGTTGAACAGCGGCAGCAATAAAACCATCAAATAAGGGATGTGGTTTTGTTGGTTGTGATTTAAATTCGGGGTGATACTGGACACCGACAAACCAAGGGTGATTCGGTAACTCAATCACTTCAACCAGTTTACCATCCGGGCTTGTTCCGGCAATCAGTAATCCGTGATTTTGAAGTTGTTCCCGATAGTTATTGTTGAACTCAAAACGATGCCGGTGCCGTTCTGAAATATTTGTGCCGCCGTAACACCTAAACACCAGACTTGTTGAAATCAGAACCGTCGGCTGTGCTCCCAATCTCATTGTTCCGCCTTTATCCGTAACATTCCGTTGTGCATCCATGAGAGTGATCACCGGATACGGAATCGCAGGTTCAAATTCTGTTGAGTTTGCTTCGTGAAAACCGACCACATTTCGCGAAAATTCAATCACCGCACATTGCATTCCGAGACAAATTCCGAAAAACGGAATTTTCTGTTCCCGAGCAAACCGTACTGCTTCAATTTTGCCCTCCACACCGCGATCACCAAAACCGCCGGGAACTAAAATTCCGTTCACATCTTCCAGTTGACGGAGATCGAGTTCATCACTCGGAATACCACGAACCCGCACATTCACACGATTTTTAATACCCGCATGGTCAAGCGATTCATAAATTGATTTATAAGCGTCTTTATGTTTGGCGTATTTACCGACAACAGCAATAGTTACTTCGTGCAACGGATGACGAAGCCGATCCAAAATATCAAACCATGCGGTTAAATCCGGTGGATTACGATATTCCAGATTGCGCCAGAAAAACTCGATCACCCGTTGGTCAAGACCATGTTGATGAAGCGTAATCGGAACTTCATAAATCGAAAAATCAGCGTCTTTTTCCTCAATAACATTACGGCTTTCCAAATTACAAAACAAACCGATTTTATCACGTTCTGTGTTATTGAGCGGGTATTCCGTCCGGCAAACCAGAATATCCGGCTGAATACCGATTTGGCGTAATCGACTTACGGAATGTTGAGTTGGTTTTGTTTTAAGTTCTTTGGATGATTTTAGATAGGGAATTAAGGTCAGGTGTATAAACAGGCAGTTTCCGCGTCCGGCATCCAACGCAAATTGACGAATTGCCTCCAAAAACGGAAGACTCTCAATATCGCCAACCGTCCCGCCAATCTCCGTCAAAACAACATCAACATCACGCCCTTGCAAACTCCAAATCGCACGTTTGATTTCATTGGTAATATGCGGAATCACTTGAACTGTTTTACCGAGATATTTTCCTTTCCGCTCACGCCGCAACACATTCCGATAAATTTTTCCGGTTGTCCAACTGCTGTTTTTTGAGAGGTATCCGCTGGTGAAGCGTTCGTAATGTCCGAGATCGAGGTCGGTTTCAGCTCCATCATCGAGAACATAAACCTCACCATGTTGGTAAGGACTCATTGTTCCCGGATCAATATTCAAATAAGGATCGAGTTTTTGCATTCGGATTGACAACCCGCGTGCTTCGAGAAGCATTCCGAGCGATGCCGCCGTCAGCCCCTTGCCAAGAGAACTGACAACACCGCCGGTAATGAAAATATGCTTAGTCATAAATCGTTCTGGAAAAACAACACATTGTTGGGAATTTCTAAAAATATTCTACATAAGTTTTTTAGAAGTGTTCCCATATTTACTAATTAAACTAAAATCATCAATTTGACCCAATAATTCCGAAATATTGTATAACATACCTGATTCTTTCCGATTGGCAAGATCAACTCCTTTCAAGAACGGATTGTCCTTAATCTGAAAATTGGTTGATTCCTGCGAAAAACACGAACGAAAAACACGAAAAAACATCGCTTGATTTTTTTGACTGGAATTAGTAAACTAATGCCGATTAGAAATAATTTTTCTTTCAGCCTCAAGAGTTAATTGAAAAATGCGTAAAATAACCCAACATGGTATTTCCTATTTAGTTGTTCCGTTTGGAACATCCCGCCAACTATTTCTTGTTGCCGAGCCGGAAGAAAATTATCTTTGCAGTGGGGATGACACACAGGGGCATGGTCAAACGGTTTCTGACTGGTCGCGTCAAATTCATTGTCTGTTTGAATCTTGCCAAACCGTTTTGAGTCGGGAACATTTTGACGAAAACGTTGCAATAATCGGACATTTTTTTTTGGCGGATATTGGCAAGAAAGAACTTGTGCGTCAAATTTTTTCGGAATTTTTCTCGAAACATTCTTGTGTGTTTACATTTATTCCGCAAACACCGGCAAGCGGAGTGGTTCTCAGTCTTGAACTTTGGGCGATGACCGGAGGAATATCTCAATTGATTCCGATTTCTGTAAAATCACCGCAATCGGGTTTTGTTGTGACGGCGGAATTTGATGATTTACGATGGTTTTTTATAGGTGAGGTACGACCGGATTATTTACCGATTGGGGCATATTCGCGGTCGTTGGATGCTTTTCGGCGGCTTGGTCACGAACTGGAACGCAATGGATTTGGTTTAGGGCAGATTGTTCGGACATGGATTTATCAGGGTCATCTTGTGTTGCCGGAGGGAAAAACTCAACGTTACAAAGAACTGAACCGAGCCAGGACAGATTTTTTTAAGGGGGTTGAATTTCTCAAGGATTATTTACCGTTGGGACATTGTGGAGAAGTTTATCCTGCCAGTACGGGTATTGGAGCTGATGATGTTGATGTGGTGTTAGGAGCGGTAGCGGTTTCGGCGAGTCGAAAAGATTTTACGGTGGTTCCATTAGAAAATCCGAACCAGACTTCCGCATTTGATTATGGAGCAGTTTATAGTCCGCAAAGTCCAAAGTTTTCAAGAGCTATGGCGATGGCTGTTGAAAATTCTTGTTTTATTTTTGTTTCGGGGACTGCGAGTATTACGGAATCGGAGAGTCGTTTTCCTGAAAATCCGGCGAAACAAACCGAACAAACTCTCGATAATATTGCGGCGTTAATTGATGGTAAAAATCTTGAAAAACATGGTATTTCGGGATTTGTTTGTGATCTTAGTCATTTGAGGAGTGCTCGTGTTTATGTCAAGCGTCCTCATGAATTGGCGATGATAAAAGGTGTTTGTGATCAACGGCTTGGTGCTATACCGACGTTGTACACGATTGCCGATGTTTGTCGTCCGGAGTTGCTTGTGGAAATTGAAGGTTTAGTTGTTGTGAACCGCTAAGCATTTGAAATATTATAAATTTTGAAAGAAACAAAATTTTTTTCGGAAAAGAAAATAAAAATTCCGGTAATATATCAGTGGAATATTTTTGAATTTGTTTACAGTTGGAAATTACGAGGTAGGCGGTCTTTCGCCGAAGGGTTTTAAATAATACAACCCACGGTCGCAACGGTTGGTTTTGTTATGGTGTTGTACACAGTTGGTTTTTCATTTCCGTCCGTCAACAGAGTCAAATCGGTGAGTACGCCGTATTGTTTGTATTGTTTGTATTGTTTGTATTGTTTGTATTGTTTGTATTGTTTAAAACGTTTCGGCGAAACGTTGGCTGCCTTTGGAGTCCATTGGTAAACAAATTGACGAATATTCCACTGATAGATTACGATGT
>JAITBS010000417.1 GCA_031283515.1 Planctomycetaceae bacterium | reverse complement strand
CAATTTCGTCTGTTTCGTGTTCTCAAAAAAGTGCCGCTGAAATAGTGCAAAGATTGATAAAATATCAATCAAAAATCTACACGGAATGGGAATGCTCCCAAATCTGTGTCTTTCTGCGTAATCTGCGGATAAAACAGATTTTACACACACCTTTTATTTTGCCCAAACTGCCTTAATTATCAAAAAAGTTTTAATTAAGTAGAAATTAACGGCATGTTAAAATAAAAGGAATTGCGAACTAGAACTGTTTATCATATTCCGGCTGATACTTCTAAACATCGTTTCTTAATTCGCCGAAACAAACAGTTGACCGGACTTGTTAATGTGGTTATGGATTGTTGGTTATTGCGTCCGGTTAAACAGAATATTAGGTTGTAAACGATTACCATTTTGTAGAACAAACCAATTCTTTGTCTTTTTATAGCGTCTTTTTTTTCGATTTTATAATAGAATTTCTAAAAACCTTGTTTTTTTATTTACGAATCCTACACTTAAAAATAGGATTTATGAATATTTTTCAGGTAAAAAATTTTGTTTTTAGAAATTTTTGATGGTCATTTAGAAAACAGGTAGATAAATGTTTCCTTTACAAACAAGTCCGAAAGAAAAAAGAGTTAGTTCTTATAATCGAGCTTTTTTTTTCCACAAGATGCCATTGGAGTTCTCGAATATGATTGATCCGCCGCCAGTAATGCGGTTTACACATCCGCTTCCGTATGGTGCTATTCTGCACGATAACGGTGTTCAATTTGTTGTTGTCAGCCGGTTGGCAAAATCGATGAAACTTCTTTTATATGAAAAAGTTACGGATTTAGAACCTTCTGATGTTATTCAGTTTAACCGTGAAGAAAACCGTTGGGGACATGTTTGGTCTTTGTTTGTCAAGGGTTTGCAAGCCAAACAACTTTACCATTTTCAGGCGGATGGTCCGTTTGAACCGGAAAAAGGTCTTCGTTTTGACGGGCGTGCTCGTTTGATTGATCCTTACACGAAAGCCTTAGCCGGAACATTTTTACCTTCATCGGATGGTATTATTCGCCCGCCGAAATGTGTTGTTATTGACGATGACGATTTTGATTGGCGAGGTGACCAACATATTCGGTATGATCTTTCGAAGTCTATTATTTATGAACTCCATGTTCGCGGTTTTACGCAATCGCCGTCAAGTGAAACAAACCATTCCGGAACTTATCTTGGTTTAATCGAAAAAATTCCTTATTTACAAGACTTAGGAATTACGGCGGTTGAGTTAATGCCGATTCATGAGTTCCCTATCAAGGGAAGTAATGGTCTGGAACCAAAAATCAAAAATTATTGGGGTTATGACACGATGGCGTTCTTTTCACCGCATCGCGGTTACGCTTACGGCAAAGAACCCGGCGCACAAGTCCGTGAATTTAAAGAAATGGTTCGGGCGTTTCATCAGGCAGGAATCGAAGTCATTCTTGATGTCGTGTTCAACCACACTTGCGAAGGGAACGAATTTGGACCAACTCTCAGTTTCAAGGGACTTGACAATCAAATTTATTACATGCTTGATCGCGGTCAATATTACAAAAATTACAGCGGTTGCGGTAATACGGTGAACGGTAATCATCCGATTGTTCGTGAAATGATTTTTAATTGTCTTCGGCATTGGGTGCATAATTATCATATTGACGGTTTCCGTTTCGATTTAGCGTCTATTTTGAGCCGTGACCAATCTGGTAATCTTCAAGCGAATCCGCCTTTGATCGAACAAATTTCGGAAGACCCGTTACTTGCTGATACGAAAATTATTGCGGAAGCGTGGGATGCTGCCGGAGCGTATCAGGTTGGTTCGTTTGGGGTGTACGGTATCGGTTCGCAACGTTGGGCGGAATGGAACGGAAAATATCGTGACGATATACGTCGTTTCTGGCGTGGTGATCAGAATATGACAGGGGCATTGGCAACACGTCTTTCCGGTTCAAGCGATTTGTACTCCTACAGCGGACGGCATCCGCAAAACAGCATCAATTTTGTAACAGCTCATGACGGTTTTACAATGAATGATCTTGTCTCTTACAATTACAAGCACAACGAAGAAAACGGTGAACAAAACCGAGATGGTGAAAATAACAATTGGAGTTGTAATTACGGAGTGGAGGGACTAACGACCAATCGAGAAATTGAATCTGTACGAAATCGCCAAATTAAAAATATGATGGCAACACTTCTTTTGAGTCAGGGTATTCCGATGCTTTCTGCCGGAGACGAAGTCCGCAGAACACAACGCGGTAACAACAATGCGTATTGTCAGGACAACGCTATTTCCTGGTTTGATTGGCGGCTTCTCAAACGGCATGGTGATATTCGGCGTTTTGTTCGGGAACTGATTCGGTTTCGCAAAAAAGAAGTTACTGTACGGCAACCTTATTTTATGACAGGTCAACAGCGAATATCAGCTGGATTACCGGATATTAGTTGGTATGGTGCGCTTGGTGGTGCGGTGCCTTGGAACAACAGTCTTGACCGAAGTTTGACCTGCTTAATTGCTGCTGTACCGCCAACGATGGAACACGAAGGCTCATTGTATCATCTTTTAATGATGTTTCATGGCGGTTGGGAACCGCGTGATTTTTGTTTTCCGGCGGCGTGTCAAAATTTTTCGTGGCGGCTTTTTCTTGACACCTCGTCAGCTGCACCCAATGATATTTTTCCTGAGGGAACAGGACCAAAACCAAACCTCAATTCCACTTTGAAATTTATTCCTCATTCCATGCGGGTTTTTCTTGCGGAAACACATTAGAAATAACCGTCCATTTTATTTTTTGCTGCAAGATTATTGAAAAATAACATGACTAATTCTATTACGATTTACTCATGCGATTACATTTTTTGTTACCAAAACATTATTTATTAACAGAGATTTTTTGGTACATTTATAAGTTGGGTTCTGATTTTTTGAGATTATGCCGACAGTTTTTGCACTTGGTTGCCATCCGGATGATATTGAATTTGGCATGTCCGGTACACTTTTGTTGTTACGACAACAAGGTTGGAATTTACATTACATGAATATTGCCAATGGTTCACTTGGAACGGAAGATTTTTCGCGGGAAGAAATAATCCGTATTCGAACCGAAGAAGCCCGAAAAGCCGCTGAATCAATTGGTGCTGTTTTTCATTCGCCGCTGGTTGACGATTATAATGTCTGTTTTGAAAAAAACACGCTTGCCAAAGTTGCTTCGGCGGTACGTCAGGCTGCACCTGATATTTTGTTACTACAATCGCTGCCGGATTACATGGAAGACCATCAAAATGCGGCACGGCTTGGAATTGCGGCGGCGTTTTGTCGTGGAATGCCTAATATGCCGGTTGATCCGCCGTTTCCAATAACCAACAAGGATGTTGTTCTTTACCATGCCCAACCACATGGCAATCGTGATATGCTTCGTCGAATTGTCCATGCCGGAATGTACGTTAATATCTCCGGTGTCTTGAAACAAAAACGAACCATGTTGGCGCATCACGAAAGTCAAAAAAATTGGCTGGATAGTTCACAAGGAATGGATTCGTATCTTATTTCAATGGAAGAAACCGCACGCGAAACCGGTAAACTTTCAGGTCGTTACGAATATGCCGAAGGTTGGCGGCGTCATTACCACATTGGTTTCAGCCGGACGGAAACAGACCTGCTTTTCGAAACACTCAAAAATAACGCCTTCATCAATGAAGAATACGAAATAAATTGCCGATAAAATTCTGAAACAAATCTAATTGTTTTTTAAATAGTCCGCAGATTACGCAGATTTTCGCAAGCGACGTTTTTACCGAAACGGCAATAAACCGGTTTTTTGAAACGAATATCTTGTAACCTGTTTTCTTTACGTTTGTTTTATTATTTTATCTGTTTCATAATTCTCAAAAAAATAATCTGTGAAAATCTGCGTAATCTGCGGACAAAAACTAGAGTAATATATCAGTGGAATTTTTGTTTTTCCCATTAGCCCCGATAGGGGCGTCAGGATTATAACCCACCCCAACGGGGTGGGTAAAAATTCCTCTCCAACCCAACGCCCTGAAAGGGCAACAGGAAAGGATTAAAATGGCGTTCCGTTCTGTTCTGTTTAAAAATTTCCTATCGCCCTTTCAGGGCTTGTTCATTAGGGAGGATTTGTAACCCACCCCGTTGGGGTGGGTTATAATCTTAACGCCCTTTCAGGGCTACCGATTGTTGTTATCTACAATAATTCCACTGATATATTACAAAATATCTACGAAAATCTGCGGACTAAAACGAGACAGTATTGATTGTTTATTTTTCTAAAATCATTGCTCCTTGTGCGGGGCGTGTTGCGAAAACAACCGGTTCAATATTTGTTTTTGTACGATATTGTTCTGTGATTGTTTTTGAAATCTGATCGACTTTTGACGATTCCACAAGCGATACCGTACAACCGCCAAAACCGCCGCCGGTCATTCGCGAACCTATCACTCCGTCTGTTGATTGGGCAATTTCGACCAATAAGTCAATTTCCGTACAAGTAATTTCAAAATCATCACGCATCGACGTATGACTTTCGTACATTAATTTTCCGCATCTTTTCCAATCTTTACGAACCATTGCGTCTGCCATGTCAACTGTTCGGTCGTTTTCCGTAACAATATGACGTGCGCGGCGGAAACAGATATTGCCGTCCGGTTCTTTATCGAACACGGATTGAGCCGTTTTGAGTTGTTGTAACGTTGTATCGCGGAGTTTGGGAACACTTAGTAATTGGGCGGATTTTTCGCATTGCCGACGGCGATCAGGATATTCGCTGCCGGTTAGTTGGTGTTTTACGTTGCTGTTGATAATCAAAACGGTAATATTCGGATCATTCAGCGGAATCATTTTCGGAACACGGCTGCGGCAGTCAAGCAACATCGCATGACTTTCGCGTCCCATTGCGGAAATAAACTGATCCATAATTCCGCATGGCATGTGGGCGTAAAGATGTTCTGCTTTTTGACAAAGCAATGCTTTTTGTACGGGATCAATTTTTTGTCCGGTAATAGCTTCCAGCAGCGTTATTGTTGCAACTTCCAACGACGCACTGCTTGACAATCCGCCGCCCAGCGGCACATTCGAATTAATAACTGCACGAAAACTTTGGGGATGCAAACCCGCTTCAACCGCATATTGAACAGCACCTTGAAT
>JAITBS010000290.1 GCA_031283515.1 Planctomycetaceae bacterium | reverse complement strand
CAACAACTTATGATAACAAAAGATATTCTTGAATTTGTCGCTAAAGCTTTCAACGCCCACCATAAACAGCTGGAAGCCCAAGCGATTCATAAAGCATTAACCCCCATTTTTAATGAAAGGACAGAAAACATGACAACAACTATTTTCGACGAAATCAGAGCCGAAAGCAAAGCAGAAGGCAAAGCCGAAGCTGGTCAAAATATGGTTTTGGCGGTATTGCGTAAAAAGTTCAAAAAAATTCCTAACCATATTGAAACATCAATCCGTAAAATGTCAGACCCGATTGCTTTAGAATCTTTGATCTCGGATGTTATCGACAGTCAGACCTTAGAGGAGTTTGAGAATGCCTTAATATGAAAATCACAATACTCATGATTTTAAAGAGCAGAAAATTATGATAACAAAAAAATTTGTACTATTTCAGTAAAATTTCCAGAAACAATGTCCTATTTTAGTTGCGGTAACATTCCGTTCCTAACACCTTTTCGAGGCGAAGAATACTGCTTTTACAATTCCACACCAAAACAACAATTCCTCTGAATAATTACAAAAAGTTTTCTTTTTTTGATTTTTGCTAAATCAGAGGTATAATTAAAAAAATCATTATGTTTTTCTAAAATTAAATGCCCAATATTTGTATGTTCCCTATTTTATCAATAAACTATTAATTTAATTTAACTAATTAAGGAGTTTTTATGTCAACCGGTCCTTCTGAACAAAATAAAGTTTCCTCCAGCGAATTAAATAAATTGAACGAAACCATCGAACAAATTTCCCTCGAAAACGAAGATACATTAAAAAATATGTATCTGACTTTTCGGTTAGGTAAAGAAGATTACGGTATTGAAATTCGATATGTTACTGAAATTGTCGGAATGCAAAAAATTACGGAAGTTCCTGATATGCCGATCTTTGTGAAAGGCGTGGTGAATCTTCGCGGTCAGGTAATTCCGGTTCTCGATATGCGGTTGCGATTCAATATGGAACCGCGAAATTATGACGAACGAACCTGTATTATTGTTGTAAATATTGGCGGTTCGCAAGTTGGGTTGGTTGTCGATACCGTCAACGAAGTTCGCAATATCGACAATGACCAAATTTCTCCACCGCCCAAAACTGCCGGTGCTGATAGTGCCAGGTATATTCAAGGTATGGGAAAAGTCGGAGAAGAAGTAATTATCCTGCTCGAAGGACAACGGCTGCTTCATGAAAATGAAACCACAGCATTAGGATTTTAAGATTTGAAACACTTGGACTTTGTGATTCAAAATTCGGAAATGGTTTGTTCCGCACACTTTAAAATTCGATTTTTGTTGCTCGACAGAATTGGCAGAATTTTTAACTGGAAACTCCCAACAATATGTTTCAACAAAACCGAACTTTAAAGTGTGATGTGTATCATTAAAAAACATAAATCCAAAATGTAACTCCAAAAATTTTTGAGAATCTTGAGAATTAAGAATGAAAAGGGTCGGCAAAAATGAAAAAAATAATTATCAGTTTTTAATACTTAGTTTTTTATTTATTGTTGGAGCATTTTGTTACTGGGTTTCGTTACCGCCGTTTGGTTTTTGGTTTTTTGTTTTTCTCGTTCCCGTCTTCTGGACTTTCGTAATCGAATACCCCAAACCAATTCGTTTTCGAATAATTTATTGCGGAGCATTTTTTTTCTGGATCGCATCAATCTGGTGGATCGCCTGTCCGCATCCTTTGACAATATTAGGATTACTGGCTCTTGCCGCTTATCTTTCCATTTATTGGCTCCTTTTTTTTGCCGTTTCAAGAATTGCCGTTTGCTGTTTCGAAATTCCGGCGGTTTGGGCAGTTCCGGTTTGCTGGATCGGTTGCGAATTTTTACGTAATCATATTCTCGGCGGCTTTTCCTTCTGTTCATTAGAACACGCATTGTATCGCCAACCATTATTGATTCAAATTGCAGATATCGGCGGCGGTTATTTTGTTGGCGGTTTGATTATGCTTATTGGTTCGGCTGTCGGTTCCTGTCTCGTTTCGCTTTTGAACCGCAAAATCTCCATTCATCGTTGTATCAGCTTTTTTTTCGCCGGAATTATTTTCGCCGCTGCACTTGTGTATGGCTTTGTCAAAACTACAGATTTTCATACCGGTAATTCAACTCTAACTATCGCCGTGTTACAAGGTAATATTCCGCTTCGTCTTGACGATGGTGTCGAACAAGTTGAAAAAACATTAAATCAATTTATCAATTTAACAAATCAATCTCTTCAAAATGCTCAGGCAGAAAGAAAATCTCTTGATTTGATTGTTTGGCCCGAAACCGTTTGCCCAATTCCTCTCTTAGAGTACAGTTCTCATTTAAAACCAACAGAGTTTGAAAATTGGTCAGAGGAATCTGTTGAATATTTGAACAATCAATTCAGACAGTTACAAATGTTTGTCAAACAACTTGGAGTTCCGGTTCTTGTCGGTCTTTCCACATTGGTTTTTGAAGAACCGCCAACACCCAACCGTTTAAACTCTGCCTTGTTAATCGATCCGAAAAATAACCAAACAAATTTTCGTTATGACAAAATACAACTCGTCATGTTTGGTGAATACATTCCGTTTTCAAAATATTTACCGCAAAACTTTTTTCTTAAAACGCTTTGTCAGGAAGCCGGACGTGGTGTGGAACCTATTGCGATTCCGTTAGGCGGAGAACGGTTATTTCTTTCGGTCAATATCTGTTTTGAAAGTACAATACCACATTTTGTACGGAACCAAATCTTAACTTTGAAAAAGCAAGGTAAAGAACCGGCGATTTTAATTAATATTTCAAATGATAGTTGGTTTTGGTTTTCGCAACAGATTGATCAACATTTGGCGACACATATTTTTCGAGCAGTGGAAAACCGGCGGACATACATTACCGCAACAAACGGCGGTTTTTCGGCGATCATTGACAGCCGCGGGGTTATTCAGAAGATAGGGCAACGCCGTGAAGCGGAATCTGTAATTGGTTCGGTATCGGCAATGGATTACGAAACGCCGTTTTATCATTACATTGGCGATATTCCGGCAATCATCTGTATGATCTGTCTTTTTATACTGATTCCGGCAGGATGGTACAAAAATTGCTAACTATTTATTACCAAACAGCTCTGATCGCACGGGAATTTTTTGTGAAAAGCCAGAAAAAGTGAAAAGCCCTGTTGACATCCAAAGTTGATTTGTGTATAAATTACTCAAATTGTAAAAGGAATTCCGCTAATTTTACAAAATTCGCCACGAAAACGCCCAACATACGGGTTGTGGTCGAATTTTCGACGAGGTTTGCTCATAAAAAACGGGTAGAAAACAAGGAAAAATTGCCCATTTTATGTTTTATTTACCTTTATTTTGTCGCATTTTGATGAAAATTCAATGTTTTTGTTTTACAATTTGAGTAAATTAGATTCATTCATTTAAACTGTACTACGTTTTATTTACCAGGTTGTAATGGTAAACGAATAACGGTTATTTCAAAGAAACCTTATACAATAAGGAGTCCGACAATGGAAAATTTAATGAAATGTTTCGTTGTATTTTTGGGGATTTTTTTGGTGAAAATCCCAATGTTAAAATGGATAAGCCTGATAAAGCAGGGGGGGGGGGCACTATGTAGTGGAACGTTAAGAAAGGATGGTGAACAGTGTTCACGCTCTAAACTCTTTCCAGTAAATTTCTTACATCATTTTCGTTCTTCACCGTTCGGCTTTACTCTTGTCGAACTTCTTGTGGTAATTGCGATAATCGGCGTGTTAATCGCTCTTCTGTTGCCGGCGGTTCAAGCCGCTCGCGAGGCGGCAAGACGTTCGCAGTGTACCAATCAACTCAAGCAACTGGCGATTGCTTGTCACAACTTTCACGACACTTACCGCTTCCTGCCTCAAGCCGTCCGAAGTAACAACCTTTGTATGCAACCATACAAAGCCAATAAAACGGCATGGGGAAACAACAATTACCGGAATCGGGATCGCCAAAGTTATCTTTGTGATCTCCTTCCCTACATCGAACAATCCGCTGTTTATGATGCTGTTAAAACAAACGTTACCGGCGGTTTGAAACCAACAGAAACCGATCTCACTAACCAATTCCTCACGCCATGGACTGGCGGTTACGATCCGACCGGCGGAACCGACAATACCACTCCATCTCCCTGGTGCGCTAAAATTGATACGTTTGTGTGTCCTTCCACACAATATAAAAACGTTACCGATGATTTGACAACGGGTGTCACCAGTTATCGTTGTAACAGCGGCGATATCTATCTTGATTGGAACTACAATGAACTTCAACGCGGTCCGTTCACTAATGGTTCAGTTGGTTCTCTCATTGATTTGGCAAGTATTACCGACGGAACAAGTAATACGATTTTTCTTTCGGAAGCTGTAACTGGTCCTCCGCAAGTCATGTCTAAAATGATTCTTGGGGGAATTGGAGTTACCGACAGCACCGCTTTGGATTCCATGACTCCGAAAGTTTGCGCCGACCTCAAACAATCCGGCGGAACATTGTCCAAATATTCCACCAGCACCGGAAATGGTACATCGGGACGGCGTTGGGGAGATGCCCGAACCACCTACACTCAATTCTTTCCCATTCTTCCGCCCAATTCGCCGCACTGTATGCAGGGAACAAGTACCACCGCTACAGAAAACTGGAATCTTGTTTCCGCCAGTTCTTACCACAGCGGCGGCGTCAATACGGCAATGGGAGACGGTGCGGTTAAATTCGTTTCCGAAACTATTCAAACTCAAAATTTGGATAAACACGGAAAAGATATGGATTCCACGATTACCAACCCGCGAAATTACGGCGGACCTGCTTTTTACGGCATTTGGTCAGAACTCGGTACACGGAATGGCGGTGAAAAAGCCGCATTACCGTAGTCTTTGCTTGTTGTAACGACTACCGTCCCGTAAAAACGGGACGGTAATCTTCGTATCTCTGTTTTTTATTATTTAATCCTTTATTCACCGGAGTTATTTTATGAAAACCTATTTCCACAACAAAAAATCATGCAATAAAAAAAGTGTTCCTTCTATAAAAGGATTTACTTTGGTCGAATTATTGGTAGTCATTGCGATTATTGGTGTTTTAATCGCCTTGTTACTGCCTGCCGTTCAAGCGGCGCGCGAAGCCGCCAGACGAATGCAGTGTACCAATCAACAAAAACAAATTGTGCTGGCGTGTCATAATTTCCATGACACTTACGAATATTTGCCGCAAGCCAACCACAGTTACAACCTTTGTGTACAAGTTTACGAAGCCAATAAAACGGCATGGGGAAACAACAATTACCGGAATCGGGAACGCCAAAGTTATCTTTGTGATCTCCTTCCCTACATCGAACAATCCGCTGTTTATGATGCTGTTAAAACAAACGTTACCGGCGGTTTGAAGCCAACAGAAACCGATCTCACTAACCAATTCCTCACGCCATGGACTGGCGGTTACGATCCAACCGGCGGAACCGACAATACCACTCCATCTCCCTGGTGCGCCAAAATCACAACATTCATGTGTCCTTCCGAAGCCAATAAAAATGTTACAGATGAAAATACAATGGGTATCACCAGTTACCGTTGTAACCGCGGCGATCTTTGGATGGATTGGAATTACTATGAATCGCGTGGTCCTTTCGGTGACGGGCGATTTACGAAAAACAACTTCGCCGCGATTACCGACGGAACAAGCAATACGGTCTTCATTTCCGAAGCCGCTATCGGTCCCGCAGCAACCAAAACAGCAAGAGTACTTGGCGGTATTGCTTTTACCGGTGATAGTTCCGGTTCGTCGGCAAAACCGAAGAGTTGTATCGATAAACGTGGAACCGGCGGTAATCTTATTGATGCCGTCAACAATATCGGAACCAATACTTCAGGCAGACGATGGGGTGATTCCCGAACAACGTACACACAATTCTTTACCATCCTTCCGCCTAATTCACCTCATTGTATTCAGGGAACGACAAATGGTACAGAAAACTGGAATCTTGTTTCCGCGAGTTCCTTTCACAGCGGCGGCGTGAATGTCGGTTTTGGTGATGGTTCGATTAAATTTGTTTCGGAAACAATCCAAACACAAAACCTTGACAAACACGGCAAAGAAATTAATTCGTCTATTGCCAATCCGCAAAATTATACTGGTCCCGCTTTTTATGGTATTTGGGCGTCATTAGGAACAATTAACGGCGGCGAAACCGTTTCGCCGTAAACCCTTTACTTGATTTTGCTTTGCTTATTTTATTTTACTTTACTTTACTACTTTACTTTGATCCATAACTTAATCCAAACCCGTTTTTATCTGATTATTTTTTTGAAGGCAGTCAGATTAAAAACGATTACTTTCCAATCTTCAAACCAATTTTAAATGAGGAGTTTTTTATGCAACGGAAACTTTTACAACAACTTTCTTCGTATGCTCAATGTTTTCAACAACTATTTCAACCAATATTCCAACAAGTATTTCAACCAATCTTTCGACAACTATTTCAACCAATCTTTCGACGATCATTTCGACGATCATTTCGACGAGCATTTCGGCAAGCATTTACACTTGTTGAACTTTTAGTGGTGATTGCGATTATTGGAGTGTTAATTGCATTGTTGTTACCGGCGGTTCAGGCGGCGCGGGAAGCGGCAAGACGGTCACAGTGTACGAACCAACAGAAACAGATTGGTATTGCGGTTCACAATTTCCACTCTGCCAAAAATCACCTTCCCACACTGGCAAGAAGTAAGGAACTCAGTTTCGATATTTGGAAAAAATATCGTTGGACATCAACTAATGATTCAGGACAGGTTTCTAACAACTATACGAATCGTCAACGTTTCAGTATTTTTGTTGAACTGTTGCCGTTTATGGAGCAATCGGCACTTTTCGATGCGGTCATGGCTGATATTGACCGGAATGACACTAATGTTTGTCCGTGGCGTGTTTTTACGAACAGTCCGTATTATGCGAAACTGCCGTATTTACTATGTCCCTCTGATTCGGAGCGAAACAGTTCCGAACCGGAAGAACCGGGGTTATGCAGTTATCGCGGTTGTAAAGGAGATGTTTGGATGCCGAGTGATTATTATGAATATCGCGGTGCTTTTAATGGGGCATGGCCCGCGGTGACCGATCTTGGGTTTATTACGGATGGAACCAGTAATACGATTGGTTTTTCCGAAATGGCGATCAGTCCGCCGGAAGCGAATGTTACGAATATTCGCGGCGGAGTTGCTACCGGATTGGCGGCGGAAGAAGACAAAATAACTGCGGATCCGCCGATTGACTGTCTCGGACGTGCCTCCGGCGGTCAACTTACCGGCACTGTTGACGGAGATATCTCACGACAACAGCATTGTGGACGCCGTTGGGCGGACGGACACATGTTATACACTGCTTTCCTGAGCATTTTGCCTCCGAACTCCCCAACCTGTTCGGAGACAACCAGTGCCGAATCATGGACTCTGGCAACTGCCAGCAGTTATCATTCTGGCGGAGTGAATGTGTCAATGGTTGATGGAGCGGTGCGGTTCATTTCAGATACAATCAATGTCGATAATCTCGACAAAAATCTCGTTCAATATGAACAGGATAAGACCGGCGTTAATATTACCAATGGGCGAAAATATTCCGGTCCGAGTATTCATGGTGTTTGGGGCGCACTCGGTAGTGCTATCGGTCGCGAATCGGTAACTCCATAACACTGTAATTCCGTAACATATCGGCAATATTTCATAACCCGCTAACACCTTAATTTAACCTATTTTCAATGAATCAGAACGAGACTTTTTATTATCGGATTTTTGTTATCCAGTTGTTTATGACGATGTTTTTGTTATCGGGTTGTAATCCGGCAACAAAAAAAGTTCCGATGAATTATGTGGAAGGGATTATTACTCTTGACGAGGTACCGGTTTCAGGTGCAGCGATTCGGTTCACATCAAAAGATTCTTCCGGCGGTGTCAGTGCCGCCGGTTTCAGCGATAACAACGGAAAATATAAATTGACTTCAATGACCGGCGATGCCGGCAAAGGAACGTTACCCGGCGAATATTTGGTAACAGTAACAAAATATGAATTTACTGATCTTGCCAAACCGAAATTTGATACCGATTCTCAAACGGAATCAATTACTCAGGAAAGTAAAAATATTTTGCCGGAAATTTATCGTTTCCCAAAAACAACACCGCTGACTGTTACGGTTAAACAAGGAAAGAACACCATCAATATTCCCTTAAAAAAATAACGCAACCATTCACAACTCCATTGAACAGAAAAGATTAATTGAATACACAGAAAATGGAAGTAAATAAAATCCGCCCAAATATTGTACAATAATATTTGGGTGATAAGTCGGGTAATAATTCGAAAATAAAATACTCACATTGGATATTATATTATGTGTTTCATTTCGTTTTCCTTATATTCTGTAATCATCAATCAACTTCCGGCATTGCTTATAACCAAGACAAAAATTGTTGATCGGGCATTCAGAACATTTCGGTGTTTCATGATTACGGCAAAAGTTGTTCCGATATAAATGATTCCATCGCCCAAATGATCAATACCATAGGGAGCATTCTCAAGGGAGCATTCTCATTCCGTGTCGATTTATGATTATCCCAAAAAAACAATTTCAGTTTTTGCCTTGCCAATCCAGTGTCGATAAAATGTCAATTTTGTTAACACTGGAATCATCACTGTTTTTCCAGGTGAAGCCGCTTGAAATTTTGTATAACGTAAATTCAAAAAAATTCTTTGCGTACGTTTTGTAAATTGCGATTAACATCCAACGACCGTAACATCGCCTTCGACATTCCAAGTAATACGTTGATCCCACTGGAGTTTTTTTCCTTCTGAACGACGGTCGAATATCAAAAGATAGCACGGAATATTTTTATTAAATTTATCACGATACGAAATAATCTGTTCGATACCTTCATTTTTTACTTCATCAAGAGTCTCGTAATCGTGAATCAGTTTAATTTCGATGATATGTTGCGTTCCCTTGAAATCAACAAATAAATCCATTCGTCCGCGACCTGCCGCATATTCACGATCAATTTGTCCTTCGCCATTAGTAATCCGTTGCAAAAACGCCATCACAAGAAGATGCGGAAACGCCTCCGTGTAATCCGATTTCGACTCCCAGACTTCAGAATGACGGCGCCAAAATTTTTGAAACTCTTTCAACAACATGTCCATATCTAGTGTGCCGTCCGGTTTCTGCCAACGGAATTGATCAGATGTAGGCATTGCAAATTGCGTGCCGTATGATATTTCTCGTGCAAGAACTTCACGGTAAATCGGATTAGCAACTTGAGGCGTTTGGTTCTCAATCGCAACCAATCCTAAATCTAAACAAACACGAAATCCCTCATTGTTGACAAGATTTGTATCCGGTTCGCCGGTAAGAAGTTTTTCCATCATGTATTTTACTTGCGGGTCTTGCAATCGATAGACAAGCGAATCTAAATGCGTCTCTCTAGCAAGAATCATCTGTTCGCGAACGGTCTTAATATGGTCGAGAGTTATTGTTTGAAAATCGTCGCGTTGGAGAATCTGTAACGTCGCACGTTTGAATAACGAATTAACAATCCAAGGTTGACCCTTCGATTGTTCCCAAACGTAATCCAGTGCGGCAGATTCGATTTGTTGTCCGGTCTCTTCTGTGCGTTGAGCAAAAAGACGAACAACATCTTTTTGAGAAAAATTACTAATAACGGCGGAATCTTCTTTGATATTAAAAGGCGAACCCGGATTTAACGGCTTACCGTCTTTCGCCGAAATAATGTAATCTTTCAAATCACGCATTCCAACGAGAGCTATTGAAATTGGAAAAGTCCCTACACCTCTTTCGGCAAAACCGCTGCGAAGTTGACGAAGAAAACTTATCATCGTTTCATCGACAAGAACATCGACTTCGTCAAAAAGAACAATAAGTGACTGTGCGCAAATAAAGCATCCATTAACTGGTATTGTATTGCATGAGATAACTTGCTATACTTCGGCATGAACGAGATAATAATATCAAAAATACGTGAACGTTACAATGCATTTTTCCTTATTTGGACGAGCGCGGTAAACGTATGCGGCTTGCCAATGAGGCACGGTCTCTTGGTCGCGGAGGATCAACGCAGTTCACCAAGCAACCGGCGTCAGCCGTAAAACAATTCGATTGGCAATAAAACAACTCGATCATCCGATCAAGTTGCTGCATGGACATTGCCGACAATCAGGCGGCGGACGAAAAAAATTACTGAAACAAATAAACAGATCTTGTCCGATCTCAATTGTCTTATTGATCCGATGACTCGCGGCGAACCCGATTCTCTATTGCGATGGACTTGCAAAAGTCTGCGTCATCTTGCGAGAGAGTTGAAGGTGTTAGGTCATCAAGTTGGCATTACGACAATCCGCAAATTATTGAAACAACAAGGATGCTCATTGCAAGCCAACCGCAAAACACGCGAAGGAACGAATCATCCTGACCGTAACGAACAATTTGAGTACATCAACAAACAAGTTACCAAACATATCAAAACCAAACAACCAGTGATTTCCGTCGATACCAAAAAGAAGGAAAACCTTGGTAATTTCAGCAATAAAGGACGCGAGTATCAACCGA
>JAITBS010000407.1 GCA_031283515.1 Planctomycetaceae bacterium | reverse complement strand
GTAGCAAAAGAGATCATAGAAAATAACAACCTCATTAAAATATCAGTGGAATTATTATTTTTTTCTTCACCTCGAAGAGGTGGAATTTTCATAACCGTAGGTCAAGCGAATCGCGACCTACGGTCAACATCTCTTCTCAACGTCATCTGAAAGACGAAACTAAACAATCAGAACCGTATAACCTGCGATTTTTAAAATTCTGTCTTTCAGACAGAGTAATGTTGATGGTGTCTCTCCGCAGGTCGATGACTTGCGGTTATGAAAATCACACCCCTTGCGGGGTGAAAATCGAAAAACAAAAATTCCACTGATAGATTACAAAATACTGAGTTTTTCCTCAAAAGCACAATCACGGCAAGAATACGAATCAACATTGTATGCGATGCGTCTTTCTTGATCTCTTCATACTCACTCTTGAGCTTATTGATCTTCTTTTGGGGTGATTTGTAATCAGGCATAAAAACAAATAAAAATAAAAAAACCAATAAAATCGAAAAAATTTTTATAAATCGCTTAACCGATACTTGCTCTTTAATCAGAACCTGCTACACTTAGGACTTGTGGGAAACATGCCCAATTTAAATATTTTTTTGGGGTACCTTGTGGGAAAGTCGCCCAAACGTGTTATAATGGGTTTTAACAATGCGGCGATGTTATTGAAAAAGCGGCACTGAAAAAATTTAATGGGTTTCGATTTCCATGTCCGAAGCAATACAACTTATTTTAGGCGAATTTAGCCGTAAACTAGATGACCGGTTTCGCTTAACACTTCCCGGAGAATTTGAGGAAGTGTTCAAACCGGAATCTGGAAAATGCGTTATTGCTAAGGAACGACCAGGTTGCCTGTCCCTTTGGGACGAAGAAACATGGACAACAAAACTCGATGCTCGTGTCAATTTGATTCAACAACGTTTCACACTTGGCGATCTGGAACAAAAAATGCCGGAATTGCAGGTACTCGGACGACTTTTGTCCACCCGACACCGTGAAATTAAATTAGCAGAAAGAGGAAGAATTGTATTGCCGGAAGGATTTCGCGAATTTCTTGCAGTGGAACCGGGAAGCGAAGTTATGGTTGTGGGTGCTGCTGTTTGTATTGAAATTTGGCAGCCCCAGAAATGGTTTAACTACATCGAAGGAGAAATACCGGAATTTAGAAATTTACTCGATACGTTATCGCATTAAATTTTTTGTTAAATTCCCGCTCAATATCAAAATAACACTCCTTTTCAAAAAAGATTAAAAAAAATAATTTATAACAAAATTGAGTCATTGGATTCAATATTAGGTATTTAATTTAAACCAATGTTGTCAGGAACAAAACCCGATGTGATTCGTTTTTACCCCTCGGACGTCACCCGAACAAAGGAATGCAAGCCTTTTGTAAACGAATCCGCAAAAAGAACGTGGAGAGACGTTTTTTTTAATCGGGTTGTTCCTGACAGTTTTTTTGTACTGCAACCGGTAAGGCAATAAGATGCCGTTTCAATACATAAGACGTCTCCAGATGGTTTTTGATTTTGCGGATTTTTCATTTCCAGTACTGAGACTTCCGTTAGGTTTTCGGTATGTTGCATGGAATCCGGAGATGTTGGAAGTACATGCCGATATTAAATACCGCGGTTTTCGCAACGATTTAGACGCTCAGATTTTTCCGACATTTCGCAATTACGAACAATGCGTCCATCTGATGAAATCGATTTCCGAAAGTCCTTTTTTTTTACCAGCGGCAACTCTTTTAATTGCCAACGGCAGTGAACATGATCTTTTTGAATATGTTGCTTGTATTCAGGGAATGCGTTTTTCCGATGAGGTCGGAGCGATCCAGAATATTGCGGTTTTACCTGATTATCGGGGTCACGGAATTGGTCGTGCGATTCTTCTTGGTTCACTCTTAGGATTTCGGCAACACGGTATCAAACGTGTAACTTTGGAAGCGACAGCCGAAAATATTCCGGCAGTCAAGTTATACACTCATGTCGGTTTCAAAACCTTCAATGTCAATTTTCTCAAAATTCTCGAATAAAATAATCTTTTACCCAAATTTTCAAAAGTTGCCTTAGGCAATCCTTGTATGTTTTGGTAAAAGAGTATAAACTACTTCCTTTTACTTCTATGAGAAATTTTGAAACTATTTATGAAGTTTGTTTCTGTGTGGGGTATTTATTTTTTATAATTAAGATATCAGGTTAACATAATGGGTTTTTTTGACCGAATCAAACGGGGATTAACAAAAACGGTTCAGGTATTGAACACCGATATTCGTGATCTTTTCAAACAGAAAGGACGTTTGGCGGACGAAGTTTTTTTGAACGAGATGTTCGAAATGTTCGTCAAAACCGATATGGGAGTTGCAGGGTCTAAGGAAATCATCGCCGAAGTCCGAACACAATATCGCGGTCGAGTTATTGAAATGCACGACGTACTGGAAACAATCAAAGCAAAACTCAAATCGCTCATGGCACAACCAATGGCACCGATTCGATTGGCAGAAAAAGGTCCTACAATTATTATGGTTTGCGGTGTCAACGGCAGCGGAAAAACAACTACTATTGCTAAATTGACATCAATGTTTATTGCTGAAGGAAAAAAAGTTGTCTTAGGTGCAGCGGATACATTTCGAGCAGCGGCTGTCGAACAACTAACTATTTGGGCAGAGCGGCTTGGTGCGGAAATTGTTGTTGGAGTTTCGGGAAGTGATCCGGCAAGTGTTGCGCATAAAGCAATTACTAAAACTCTAGAAATCAATGCGGATATTTGTATTGTTGATACTGCTGGGCGACTCCAAACACAAAAAAATCTAATGCAAGAACTTGAAAAAATCCGACGAGTATTAACCAAACAAATCCCCGAAGCTCCCCACGAAGTTATCCTGATTTTAGACGCAACCACAGGACAAAACGGAATCAGTCAGGCAAAATGTTTTACAGAGACCGTAAAATGTACTGGAATTGTATTGGCAAAATTGGACGGAACTGCCAAAGGCGGTGTGGTTATTGCGATTCGTAAACAACTTGATTTGCCGGTAAAATTTATTGGAGTTGGCGAATCAGCGAATGATCTTGCCTCATTCGATCCCAATGAATTTGTTGAAGCATTGTTCGATGAAACCGAAAATACTGAAAAAAACGAAAAATAAAACGTTAGACAAAAATTAAAGTCGGCGATAGTCAACACAATCTTTCTGTGAAAGTTTACCGAACTCTTGATTATTATGTAACTGTCTATTGTTCGTCCGCTGATTACGCAGACATTCGCTGATTTACTACCCAAACGGTATTACTCCGCTTGCGGCACTATCCACTATCCACTCTCAACTATCAACTCTCCTCTTTACATTGTTTATTTTTTGTGAATTAGTGTCTTTGCGAAAATTTCACTAATAATTATTAAAAACTTTAAAATTGGTCTTTTCTGATTTTTGATTTTTTGCTAGACTTCCCATTAACGTATTTTCAGGTATCCTTCGTCAAACCGTTGTTTCGTAACACGGTACTTGGATATCGGGGATTTTGTCAGGAAGACGACAACGAACATCTTGAACTGAAAAGTTTTCAATTTGTTCGGTATCAGGATGATTCATCTTCGTGTAAACCATGAAATTATCGACATTCGGCATTGGAAGTGTCCTTCTTTGTTTCGTTGTTGGAAGTGTCACTTGGGTACTTTTCGAGGGAACCACCCACCATTTTTTCACACCGAGCGAATCACAAATCGCTCGCGCGGAAGAGATGATCCGTTCTTCCGACGAATCAGGTTATGTGATTCGCGGTCAACTTCCGCCAGGGAAATTGACACGGCGCGAAGCACAAGCAGTTAATCCGCTTCGGGCAGAAGAAGATGAACCCCGAAACAGAATCACCTCTCCGCCTAAACCGCTTGTGGCACAACCACTTCCGCCCAAAACAAAACCAATCTCGCAAACCGCCATGCAAACCGATTCCGCATCGGTTACACCATCTGTTGTGTCGGGAACATCGGGAGTGTCCGGTTTTAGCGAAATTCCCGAGCCGCCCGTTTCGCAACAACAAAGTATTCTCGACTCAGCCGGATTCGAAGCCGCCCCGACTGCACTTCAGCCAATACCGCCAACTCCTTTGGAACCAAAACGTCTCGCCAATACGCAAGTTACCGACCAACAACTCTTGCAACAACCCTTGCAGTCTCAATCACAACAACCACAGCAAGATCAATCATTTCAACCCCAACCGAACTCTTTTTATGAATCGCGGGAATCACCAGCCGATACAACCAATTCCTTGAGTAATGCCGATCCGTTTGCAGTAGAAAGTCAATCGGTTGCAGTACCGCCGTTGAATGTGGTGCCGTCAGTTCCTGTTACGCCGCAACGAACAGTTCCATCGCCAAGTATTGCAACTAACGCCAACAACAGGGAATTTAATACAACTCAAGATTTTAATACAACATCGTCACCAACAAAAAATTCCGCAACCCGCTCTCCGCAAAATCGTCAGGAAGAATCAGAAGGAACCGGTATTCCAGGACCTTCAATTCTCGAAGGTTCCCAAACTCCTCACGTCACTCTCGAAAAAACATTTCCGCCGGAAATTAAAATCAACGAACCAGCAACAATTAAAATTACGTTGCGTAATGTTGGACGTTCCGGTGCCAAAAATATTATTATCAAGGATCGGGTTCCGCAGGGAACACGCCTTCTTTCGACCACGCCCGAAGCAACACAAACAGAAACAGGCGAACTTTTTTGGTCACTCGGAAATCTTGATGCCAATGAACAAATGAGTCTGGAAATGAGAATCCTGCCCACGCGTGAAGGTGAAATAGGAAGTGTTGCAGTTATCAATTACAGCGCAGAAGCATCCGCCCGAATTTCGGTCACGCGGCCAATGTTGAAAGTCGATGTCAAGGCTCCGGCAGAAATCCAACTCGGGCAAATTGCCAATATCGAAATTACTATTTCCAACCCAGGTTCCGCAACCGCAACCGGTATTGTTCTTGAAGAGTATGTGCCGGATGGTTTGTATCACAAAGACGGAAAAGTGTTGGTCAATAAAAATGTGGATGTTCTCAAACCAAAAGAAGCAAAGAAATTAACCCTGCCGCTCACCTGTACCGGTCCCGGAAATCTGGTGAATCGGCTGGTTGTGAAGGCAAACGGCAATCTGGCAGTCGAAGAAAAAACAACAATTCGCGCTTTGGCTCCGGTTTTGAAACTTGGTATTGATGGGGCAGTTCAACAGTTTCTGGAGCGAAAATCTGTTTACCGGTTAATTGTTGCCAATCAAGGTTCGTCACCGGCACACAATGTTGATTTGATTGCGACACTTCCGGCGGCAGTTAAATTTGTTAATACCAACCAGAGCGGTGTTTACGAACCGCAAACCCATTCCGTACATTGGGCTCTTGAAGAACTTCCGGCTCAAGAAGCGGGTGAAATTGAACTGGTGGTGTTGCCGTCGCAAACCGGTGATCATTCGATTCGCTTCAAAGGAATCGGTCAAAATAACCTAAAAGCCGAAGAAACAAAATCAATGGTTATTGATGGTTTACCGGCAATTTCATTTGAAGTGGTCGGAGAATCCAACCTGGTCGAAGTCGGTAAAGAAACAGTCTATGAAATTCGTGTTACCAACAAAGGCACCAAAGCCGCCGGTAATGTCAAAGTTCGGGCTAATCTTTCGGAAGGAATTACTTACGCACGGGCAGATGGTCCGGTTCGCCACCAAACCAACGGCAATGTTATCGCCTTCGATTCGCTCACTCAACTCGAAGCAAAAGGCGAAAAAATTTATAAAATCGCCGCTAAATGTCTTGCGGACGGTGATCATCGAATCAGTGTTCAGGTTATTTCCGACGATCTCAGTTCTCCCATTACCAAAGAAGAAAGTACAAGAGTGTATCGATAGTGGATGGGGGAGTATTCCCATTCCATGCCGGTTTTGGGAATCTATTCGGTCGTGATCTTGTTTTGATGCTAGGCGAATTGCGCCGAAACATCGACGAACCTCAGTAAAATCAAGGTCGTGAGAGAGAGAATCATAATAAAAACGTAATATATCAGTGGAATTATTATTTTTGGTTCTTCACCCCGAAGGGGTGGCATTTTCATAACCGTAGGTCAAGCGAAGCGCGACCTACGGTAAACACCTCACCTCAACATCGTCTGAAAGACGAAACTAAACGATCCGAATCATACCGCCAACGATGATTAAAATTCTGTCTTTCAGACAGAGGTTTGTTCGTTGTACGAGTCCGCAGGTCGATGACCTG
>JAITBS010000393.1 GCA_031283515.1 Planctomycetaceae bacterium | reverse complement strand
TTGATTGGTTTCCAATGGCGTCAGATAAATCGGAGCATCTGAAACATTTATCGTTAAACCTTTTTCTGTTGCAGATAAATCCGGTAACGGTTCGCCAAGATACGAAACCGCTTTGAATTTTCCGGTGCTGCAAGGAATTGAAATATTTTTTGATTCATTTTCCTTAGTGGTTGTCCATGCGGCAAGTTTTATGTCGTTGTCTTTTTGGAACAGAAAAACGTAAACTTGATCATCACCAGTCCAGAGCCGTTTATTGTACTTAAAACCGCGAAATGTTTCATTAAACGTTTTAGCGGCAATATACGATGGTTTCGGATCGTAAACCGGTTGAGCATCTTTTTTGTAATCGTGATTTGTTGTACCGAAATGATGTTCCGGTTCTTTGGGGTCTTTGCCGTCGTCATGCCAATCGTACCAGATCGAAATCGGAACATCCGCCGCAAGATTTATCATCCATTGACGCGGTAACATCTTGCCTTGAATTTCGTCATTGTAATTCCGCCACGCCGAAGAATAACCCCATTCCGCCGAAAGAATCGGAATCTTTTTGTCCTTCGGAGCGTATTGGTCGATTAAATATCGTAACTTAGCGTATTCCGCCAACGCCGTTTCGGGATTGGTTTGACGATAAGGGTGTACGGAAACGGCGTCCCAATATTCGAGCAGTCCGGCTTTGAAACATTGTTCGAGAAACGGCAAGTCAATTTCCGAAGTTGCGGGACCGATATAAATTTCATTCGGCGCAACCGCTCGAATCGCCTTGCCCACTTCCAACGCCAGCAAAATATATTTTTCCGGTTCCGGTTTCGGTTTCCAAAAACCGATATTGGGTTCGTTGTACATTTCCCAGAGAATCCCGCGATCTTTGAAATGAACCGCCGCAGCCGCTGACCATTGGGCAAACGCAGTTCGTCCTTCTTCACTGTGCGGCGAAAGCCCGTTATCGTAAAATTTGTTCGAATAATCGAGAATATAAAGCGGACGAATTTTGAACTTTTCCAACGAACTTGTCAAATGTTCAAACGCCGAAAAATCGTAAACACCTTTCTGATGTTCGGTTGCTCCCCACCCGAAATCCATACGGATTATTGTTGCGCCGGATTCGGCGAGCATTTCCATTTCACCCGATCTGGCTTCCGTAAAATGGATGTTGTAACCGAGACCGTCGGGAATTACCATTGACGGCAACGCCGGTTTTTGAGTCTGAACTTGAGTCTGAGCTTGCAGTGTAAAAATGTTGCACAAAACAACAAAAGTAATCACAATGTAGAAAATGTTTTTCATGGTCTGTTAAGAGGGTAAAGTTTTTTTGAAACTAAAATCGGTGTAGAGATTGAAATATTTTCTGGAATATTTCAGTTTTTGTTGATGATTAATCGTAATCGGTTTGAAATTACCGTTTTTCCTTCCTAAAACATCAACAACATAGATTTTTCCATTTGAATCGGCGAACATGGTAAAAATTAGGTTTTAAGTTTATTGGACAAGGATTATGGCAAGATAAAAACGAAAAACAAAGTTGATACAACACCAATTTGTTCGTCAATAATTTAATTATTATCGCTAATTTTTTATCAATGTCAATTCCAAGCCTATTCCCATTTCATCGAAGACCGTTAAAATAAATCAAATTGAGTTGTTAATTAAGAACGATTCACGATTCAAAAATCTGTGTCAACAACATTTTACCTCAACATTGACCTTAACTCTACTATTTTTTATTATGCAAGCGATTGTTTATTATGCTCCCGGCGATATTCGGGTTGAAGATATTCCCAAACCGCAACTTCATGAAGGTGAACTGCTTGTTCATATTGATGCGTGTGCGGTTTGCGGAACGGATCTCAAAAGTAAACATCACGGGAATCCGCGAATCAAGGCTCCACTTGTGATGGGACATGAATTTACCGGAATCATCGAAGAAATTTCACCCACTGCCGTCGGGACATGGAACATCGGTGATCGTATTGTCATGGCGACCAGTATTTCCTGCGGCGAATGTTATTACTGCCGGAATCATTTTCGTAATCTTTGTACCAATCTGGCACCGATGAGTTTTTCGTATCCTGGCGGTATGGCGGAATATGTTACAATTCCGGCATTGGCGTTACGAGGCGGTCATGTTATTAAGGTTCCGGCTACGACGGCGGCATCGGATACGGTGAAAGCGGAATGGGCAGCTCTGGCGGAACCAACCAGTTGTGCCGTCAATTCGGTGCAGCAATGTCATATCCAGCAAGGAGATACCGTTCTTGTGATGGGAGCTGGTCCGATGGGATTGCTCAACGCGGTTGTTGCCAAAGCGTTTGGTGCCAAACAGATTATTATGTCGGAACTCAACGAACTTCGTCGAAATCAGGCAAGGAATTTTGAGATTGATTTTGTGGTTGATCCGGCAAAAGACAATCTGAATGATGTTATTAAATCTGTAACAAAAGGAGTTGGAGTAGATGTGGTTATTGTTGCAGCTCCAGCTGCCCAACCGCAAGAGCAGGCGTTATCATTTGTCCGAAAACAAGGAACGGTTTGTCTTTTTGCGTCGTTGCCGGTTGGAAAAAATATCCTGAATATTGATAGCCGTTTAATTCATTACGGAGAAATCCGGCTTATTGGTTCCAGCGATTCAACACCGGAACATGTTCAGAAAGCGGTTGAATTGATTGTAACGGAAAAAATTCCAGCGAAAAAAATTGCGTCCCACCTGTTACCGTTGCATCAAATTGAACAGGCTTTCGAGTTAATGACCAGCGGTGAAGCATTACGAGTCGTCCTGATTCCTCCGCAATCCGCGTAAAACAGTTACGAAATCAAAACCTGAATTATCTTGAATTATTAGTAATATTTCAGTGGAATTTTTTAATAGATGATTTCCATCCAGGAATTAAAAAAAATTCCTGTTTTTGGACTTGACATATTTTAATGGTTTGATGGAATATCGGACATAATCATTTTTTAATTTCAATTTTTGGAGATCAAATTACGTTTTGAAAAATAAATTGCCCGAATTTTTGTTCGGGTGTTAAAAAAATCGAGTACGTCAACTATTACAAAAATCGCTTTAGCGAATTGTAATTTTCTACATTGCGACCGGATTTT
>JAITBS010000383.1 GCA_031283515.1 Planctomycetaceae bacterium | reverse complement strand
GGGGAGTATTGCCGAAAGGTCGGAACGGATTCGCCGGAACTTCTGGAAGAGGTTACGGAACTTCTGGAAGAGGTTACGGAACTTCTGGAAGAGGTTACAGAACTTCTGGAAGAGGTTACGGAACAAAAAATAATGTAATCTATCAGTGGAATCTTCGTCAATTTGTTTACCAATGGGCTCCAAAGATAGGCAACGTTTCGCCGAAGTGTTTTCACCCACCGTTGGTCGGCGTACTCGCCGACTTGCCCCTGTTGGCGGACGGAAATGAAAAACCCACTGCGTACAACACAATAACAAAACCAACGGTTGCGACCGTAGGTGAAAACCGTAGGTGAAAACCGTAGGTGAAAACATTTCGGCGAAAAGCCGCCTACCTTGTAATTTCCAAATGTAAAAAACTTAAAAAAACTGTGGACAATAAAAAAATTAAGAAATCTTGCTCTAACTCGAATAAAGAAAAATACTTAGTGCAAAAATTCTTGGAAAACAAATAAGGAACATTCGTTATAAAATTAAGAAAAAATACGTGAATAGAAGAGAATTCTAACGTCTTGACGCTCAAAAAAATGTCGGAATAAACCACGAACCTAAACAGATTCATAAAAATTCGCGTTTTTAGAAACTCCCTGTATTGATATTGATTTCCGGTAATATTCGCGGTTGGGCAGGGACAATCTGATAGACCTCATTAAACGGTGTGGCGTCAACACTTCGCCGGAGCAATAAATAAATCGCAACACTGCTTGTCCAGAACCAGGCAAAAGTGTAAGCCAGTTTAACGAGTTGCAGCATGGCACACCAAATTAAGATGAGATTTTCCGGCGGTGATAATCCGGCGTATGTTTCCGGTAACGTTAAGTAACTGAATGACGGAATAACCGCCTGAGCAGGAAATCCGCCGAATTTACATATTAGCAAGATAATTCCATCAACAAAAATAGACACAAAAACAAATCCCAAAACACCTAAAACACCACTTATTGTCCAATAAACCAAATAATGGAGAGGTCGTTGATAAACATACGAAAACATTCTGCTCACTGCGTCAAAACCGTCTGAACCTTCAACACTGACCGCCGCAAAAAGAAGCGGCCAACCCAAAAACAATCCAACCGCAAACACCATAACAAAAAAACCCAAAAGTATGGCAACCGGAAACAGAACCGCAGTGAGATAATCAAAAACCGGAACCGCAAAAAACCAACCGCAAAGTTTAATGGGAACAAAACAAAATAACATTCCAAGAACAATAATAATTACAGAACTTAAAAAACCGGTTCCTCGTAATTTGATGAATTGCCAAAGTTTTTTACCGGATTCGGACTGGTCAATTGTCAACCGTAATGCAATTGTTCGGCAAATCATGCCGCCGAAAAATGACCAGATAAAAAGTAAAACAAAAAACCAACCTAAATAAACTCCAATAGAATCACCTTCAAGGCGAAACAATCGGAATCCTGCTGTTGAAAAAATATCCCAAGGTACAAAAACCGAATGTTGAATCAATTGCCAAGAATATTCTATGGGATTTTTTCGAAACGATATTTGTTGTGATTGTTGATTTTGAGAATCGAGAAGTGGTTTGATATAAACGGGTTTTTGAAAATTTTTTTCTTCGTGAGATTTTGAGCAATGACAGTTAATCCCGTAACCGACAATCAATGTCAGTAGAATACCGATTGTGGAAAGAAACAGAACACGAATTCCGGTGGCGGTATTGAAGACGCGCAACAGTAAAACAACCGGAGTTAATTCTTGCCAATCGATACGGCGGATTGTTCCTTCGCCAAGGTCTTTCATATTATTTTCTTAATGGGGTGAATGAGCAATATTTTTTTGGAGTTGGTATTGCGTTATGAGCAAAATGTTGGAGTTCGGGTTGCAAACGGTCAGCAATACGTTCTCAATATTTCCAACTATTGTATCATACCGATTTTCGGAATCAATGACTCGGAATTAAAATGATCAAAAAGAAATTCTCAATTTTATCCGCAGAGTCCGCAGATTCTTTTTTTGAGAATACGAAACAAACAAAAGAACCAAACAAACGAACATTTTAATTTAAACTCTTTTCGTTTGTTTTGTTTGTTCGTATCGTTCGTATTCTCAAAAAAATAAATAGACAGTTACAACATCTTGATCGTTAATGTACTCATTACACATTAAAATTCGGATTTATAATAGCAGAATTTTTGAGTTTTTTATTTTTTTTATTTAAAAATCCTGTAAAATCTGTTGATCTTGTCAAAAAACGAAAACCGAATTATCAAGTGTGATGAGTATAATTCAAACGGTAGGAAGTTGAAAGAACGAACGACCTTAATTGGTATATTTTGGTTTTTTGGCGTGGAAAATCGGCGGAATACCTAAAACTGTTACACTAAAATCTTCAAAAACCAAACGACTCGGTCGTTCTAAAACAATTTGCCAGATTCCATGAATATTATTGTTGTTATTATTGTTGTTATTATTGTTTCCGGTATTCCCGTCAACAGCGGTTTGGTCGAATTGAACCGTTTCGTTAATAGTGTCCTTGCTCCAAACCGTTTGACCTGCCGGATTAATAACACTCGCCTTAACCGCTTCGTTTTCTGATCCACGAATCCGAACACCAAATTCTTTCGATTCCACCGGTACCGAAAAATAAAACCGGCAAGGACTATCAATTAAATTAAGATAAGGATTTGCCGGAAAAACAACCGGTTGATTACATTGAACAAGACACACCGCATGATTACCAACATCAGTTTGCAGAATATAAACACCTGTTTCCGAAACAGTATTAATTTTGTATTCAAAATTTTGTACAGATTCAACCGGAATAGTAAATTTTTCCGTTTTACCGTTTGGCGGCGTGAGTGTTCCGAAACAAGGAGTCAGTTCGCTTGCCCCAATCCGTCGGACGGCAAGCGACAAATGAATTGGCGTACCTTTTTCAGCGTAAACCCAATACGTTCCCTGTTTACGTAACCAAATAACCGGAAAAGAAAAATCCGTTTCAGATAATTTTGTCTCGAACGGCACAAAATCTTTCGTATCCGGTTTGATACGCGGAATTGCCCGAAGATAATTAGGATAATTTTGGGCTAACCATAAATCATTGATAGTCAAATTGTCTGTTTGATTATTGTGTTTGAGTTGTAGTTGACCGGTAATCTGTTTCGGAAGTGTGGACAAATCAGTCAATTTAATAGGTAAACGTTTTTGATTATCCGTAACTTGAATTGTCCCAAAATCAATTCCTCCAAAATCATCCG
>JAITBS010000353.1 GCA_031283515.1 Planctomycetaceae bacterium | reverse complement strand
CTCCTTCAAAGCTGACGTCTGAATAATCGTCCGCTCTTCAGTTTGTAGTTCGGAAATTCGGTGTATCAGATTCTCTATCTCGTTCAATATTTCGGAAAGCCGTTGATTCATCGTGCTGTACGTTGTTGCCGTTTGATAATGATTCAGAAATAATCATACAGAAAAGGGGAAACCACGTAACAACGAAAAAGGATTATTTTCCCCGCCGACCAAAGCAGGTGCGCAAAATCTGCGCACGAAAACTCCTATTGTAAATGACGCAGTACCCCCAAAAACGGGAGTAACGCCACTTCCATTTACAATTGAAAAAATTCACACGGACAAAGCCGTTGGTCTGTGAACTCTTTATATTCGTTGTTTTGTAGTCTTACTCAATTTTGTAGATTGTTAAAATTGAACCTAATTATTATAACTGTGAATTATTACGGTGCAAGATAACTGCAAATAACACAAATTGACGCGGATCTCTCCACAATTGTATTGGTATTGACTAAAGGGAACTTCAAAAACTCGTTCTTTATTAACCACAGAGAACACAGAGTTCACAAAAAGAATGTTCTTAAAAAAATTAAAATTTGAGTAATCTATCAGTGGAATATTTGTTTTTCGATTTTCACCCCGACAGGGGCAGTTGTTAGTTGATAGTTGAGAGTGGATAGTTGAGAGTGTCGCAAAGCGGATTACTATCAAAACGGTGTTACTCCGCTTGCGAACTATCCACTATCAACTATCCACTATCAACTATTCCATCGCCCTTTCAGGGCTACCGATTGTTGTTATCTACAATAATTCCACTGAATAGATTACTCATTTTTATTTTAATAAATTTAATGATGTTTTGATTCAAGTTAACATTTTCTCTGCGTTCTCTGTGTCCTCTGTGGTTTAAAATTAATTTTTAGAGGTTCCCTAAAACGTTTCGGCAGGTTACCAACCCGTCAGGGTAAAATATTTATAGCGGCTAAATATGAAAACGGCAAACGTAACAATATTCAACCAGCCCTTCAGTGCCAACCTTCAGTGCCAATAAAAATACCGCAATCGTTTGGCTAGATAATTACCCGCAAATTTACGTTGATTCGTTTTAGAAGGTCTTGTCAAAGTGTTAATTTGAGGTAGGATAAAGGAAATTTATCCCGAATTTTGATATATTCCCGCAATAATCTCATGAAATCCCCCATCAATTGGTCACAATTTACTGAAATAATTCATTCGTCATCCCGTGTCCTCCTAACAGCACACCAACGACCCGATGGAGACTGTCTCGGAAGCGAATTGGCGATGAGATTAATCCTGCTCGCTCTCGGTAAAGAGGTTCAAATCGTTAACCCGCACCCAACTCCACCAAACTTAAACTTCCTCGATCAAACCAATTTTATTAAACCGTTAGAACGGCTGACACAAGAAGACAAAATATGGATCAATCACGCCGACTTGGTCATCGTCCTCGATACCAGTTCTTGGGCACAACTCGGTAAAATGGCTCCCGTCTTCAAAGTCTTGCAAGCACGGAAATTAGTTCTCGATCATCACGCCAAAGGTGATGATATCGGCGCGGAACGTTTTATCGATCCCGAAGCCGAAGCAACCGGAATTTTGGTTGTTCAGGCAGCAGACGCCCTGAATGTCCCGCTCAATCAGGAAATCGCCGAAGCAGTTTTTGTCGCTATTTCAACCGACACCGGCTGGTTCCGGTTTTCCAGCGTCAACGCCCAAACCTATCGCACCGCCGCCCGCTTAATTGATACAGGTGTCGTCCCCGCAACGTTTTACCGAAAATTGTACGAACAAGAATCGCTCGGGCGAATCCGCTTAATCGGGCAAACCCTCGCCCAAATAGAACCCCACTTCAACGGGAAACTCATGTTAGTCCGAATTATGCTCAATGATTTCGATAAAGCCGGCGCCTTGTCCTCCGACTCCGAAGATATTATCAATATGGCTCTTCAAGTTAAAGATTCGCAAATGGCAGTACTAATCTCCGAATTAAAAGACGGAAGTTTCAAAATCAGCTTCCGAAGCCGTTGCACAATTGATTGCAGTAGCATCGCAGCCCAATTCGGCGGCGGCGGACACAAAAAAGCCGCAGGCGCCTCCTCCAATTTGCCCTACGAAAAAATAAAACAATCCGTCCTACAAATCATCGAAAATGCCCTCAACCACCTCGAACTTTCATAATATTTCAGTAGAATTTTTTAAGAACACAAAACACACAAAATTTGTAATATTTCAGTGGATTTTTTTTAACACGAAACACACGAAAAAACACGAAATACACGAAAATTGTAATATTTCAGTGGAATTTTTTTAGAACACGAAACACACGAAAAAACAAATATTCCACTGATAGATTACAAACAATTATTCCACAGAAATATTACAACTCATCAATAATTGTCACAACAATTCCGGTAACTCTTACAACAAACATTCAACTTCCGACCCTTTTATTGTTTATGCAACAAATCATGCTCAAATCGAAAATTCACCGAGCAACATTGACTGGTACGGATTTG
>JAITBS010000281.1 GCA_031283515.1 Planctomycetaceae bacterium | reverse complement strand
TTTATAACGAACCGTCGAATATTTTGGAGCTTCCCCCCATTCAGACGCTTCATGGCACCTCTAAAAATTAATTTTAACCACAGAGGACACAGAGAACGCAGAGAAAATTTGAATTTGAATCAAAATTTAATTTTTGTAATATATCAGTGGCATAATTTTTAGAATACGTCATTTGTCAAAATCGTCCTTAACAAAACCTCATTTTCACCTAATTTTTCCAAACAAAACAACCTCAGTAGTAACAAGTTAAGAACACAACAACCTCATTACCTCATTCACATAGAAAACAAGGAGGTAATGAGGTTGACATGTGGGGGAACAATTGGCTACTGAGGTTGTTTTGTTAGGAAAATTAGGTTGAAAAATGAGGTTCATTGTTTATTACTTTGATCTTCATAATTACAAAATAATAATTCCACTGATAGATTACAAATAATCTTTTACCAAAGTTCTCAGAAATTGCCTAAAGTAAGAAAAGTATCCATAATATTGAGACATCCTTGACGCAATCGTTTGGGATTCTTATAATTATGCCTTCGTAACTATTGCGGAATTTTGTAAATCAGTCTATTTTAATTTCGATACCAATTTAACCCAAACAATTTTACTATGACAAAAAAAATTTTCACCAAAATTTTGTTTTTAACGATTTATGTGTTTTTCTTTGTTGCTGTTGGTAATGCGCAGACTGCAAAAAATGTGATTCTTTTAATTGGTGACGGCAACGGGTTCAATTCCGAGTGTGCCGGAACATATTATCGTTACGGTGAAAACGGAAAACAACGGTATCAGACATTTCCGGTTGTGTTGGGATGTACCACCTATTCACGCACCAATAAAGATGTCGAACTTCCTGCCGATGTAACAGGTTATGATCCGAAAGTGTTCTGGGAAACAGCCGCCAATGGAACACAAGGTACCGAGTTTACAAAAACAACCGACTCCGCTGCATCAAGCACCGCAATTCACGGCGGAGTCAAAACCAGTAACGGAAAAATCGGTATGACCTACGATAAAAAACCAATTGAATTGATTTCCGAAATTGCAGTTAAACATGGTAAAAAAACCGGAACTGTTACAACGGTTCCCATGTCTCACGCCACACCGGCAGGATTTTCCGCACATGAATCCGAACGCGGTGATCTCAGTACGATTTTTCTGCAAATGGTATCGGAAACAAGTCCTCTCTCTGTGGTGATGGGATGCGGACATCCGTTTTATGAACACGGTAATCTCATTGAAATCAAAGATAATGAAGATAAAAAAGCAAAAACAAAACGCTTTAGTTGTGTCGGTAACGAAAAAAATTGGGAAACAATGAAATCAGGAACTCTTAATGGTTTCCGTGTTATCGAAACAAAAAAACAGTTTGAAGAACTTGCAGCGGGAAAAGGCGTTATTCCTGATAAAGTAATTGGAGTTGTCCGTTCTCTTGGCGATCTTCCTCCGGTTGACGGTGCTTTGGACGATGTAACACAAACAAAGGAACTTCTCAATAAAAATTACAAAAATACTGATTGGAATGAACTTCCCAGTTTGTCAACAATGTCGCTCGCTGCTCTGAATGTTTTAACCCGAAACAATCCCAACGGTTTTATCCTAATGATTGAAGGCGGTGCTATCGATCACGCCCATCACGGACGTAATATCGTTGCCGGTGTTTTGGAACATACCGGTTTTTCTAAAACAATTGATACGGTAATTGATTGGGTTGAAAAGAACAGCTCCTGGAATGAAACATTGGTCATCATCACGGCAGACCACGAAACCGGACAAATCTGGGGACCAGAAACTTTTAACGATGACAATAATAACGGTGTTTATGATGAAGGTGATTCCTTCAACAAGTTCCGGCAAGTTCAAAATAATGGTCGTGGTAAGGTTCCCGGAGTTCAGTACAGTTCCAGCGGTCACACCAATGCCCTCGTTCCACTTTACGCCAAAGGAATAGGTGCCGATCTCTTTCTCAAAAAAATTAAAGGAACCGATCAAAAAGCCGCTCAATTTTGGAACTTTTCAGGACAATATGTGGATGATACCGATATTTTTCATGTTATTAAAACAGTTATCGTTCCATAAATATGTTACACTAAAAACAAAAATGTAAGAAATTCAAGAGATAGACGACTTTTCCGAAATGTTATACCGGAACGGAATGAAATTCCAATTGCCGCCGTGAATCCGGTTCATTGTGACCATTCGAAGAAAGACCGCCTTATGAGTTTTTACTGTAAAATGTTACAAAATAAAAATTGTCCGTAAAAATATGGGATTATGATGATTGAAAATGATCAAAACGGGACTTTGCCGGAGTTACAAGAACCAGTTCCCACCTGGGATAAACCAATCGAGGAACAGTTTGCAACAACTCCAGTAACTCATGATACTTTCTTTGAGTTGGTTTTTCAACTCAAAAAGATCGCTTGTACGTTTCTTATGTATTTGTTGCCATTAATGCTACGAAAACAACTCGATATTCCAAATTTGAAAATCTCTGTCCGTCGTTTCCGAGATGAAAATTTTCAAGAAGCCCGCGCCGACATGGTTTATGAAATCCCACTCAAAAAAAATAAAAATAAACATGTTAAAATTTATATTGTCATAGAACACAAAAGTTACGACAATTCGCATACAATGTCCCAGTTATTAAATTACGAGACACAAATTATTCATGCCGAGATTGCTTTAGCGAAAAAAAAGGGAATTTACACAAAAGATTTTAAACTTCCTCCGATCATTTTGGTGATATTCCATCATGGTGAGGAAATTTATACGGGTTCGGTTGAACTTGCCGATGAATTTGAGAAAATCAAAGGAACAAGAAAATTTACAATCCGACAACAAGGTATCATTTTCGATTTATCATTGAAAAATAAAGAAGATTTACCGCATGATCCTGATGTACCGGAACTTTATATTGCGTTACGAATTATGCAGGTAATAATGAATAAGAATCTTGATGAGATATTACGTGAAGAGTACCTATTGGAAGAGTTGAAACCTTATACGGATGATCCTGAATGTCGTAAATTTGCACGTCTTCTTGCATGTTACATTTTCGACAGTAATCGTCATTTGACACAAGAAGGCGGGAAACAATTTAACCAACAACTTCAAAAAACATTTAAAGGAGTAAAAATTATGTGGTCTCCATTAGCAGAACGTTACATTGCCACCGGTGTGGAAAAAGGTATCAAAATCGGTATTACCCAAGGCAGAGAAGAAGGTATAACTCAAGGCAGAGAAGAAGGTATAACCCAAGGCAGAGAAAAAGGCAAGGAAGAAGGTGAATTAGATGGTCGAATAGAAGCTGTTATCTCTATTTTGGATGTGAAATTCGGCGAAGTTTCCGAAACAATTCGCGATTCCCTTTGTGCTATTACTAACATTAACTGCCTTCAAGAACTTATTCGGTTTGCTGCAAAATGTAATACATTCGAGGAATTTTACAAGGAATTGGAATCGGTAAAACATAAACGTAGTTGACACCGTTTCAAACATAATCAACTCTCAACTAATATGAATATACTTGTTATTGGCTCAGGTGGTCGGGAACATGCTTTGGCGTGGAAGTTAGCGCAAAGTCCGCAAACCAACCGGATTTTTGTTGCGCCGGGCAATGCCGGAACTGCTACGGATGGAACCGACATTGAAAATATTCCGATTAAGGAACTGAATTTTCCGGCACTCATTAAGTTTGCGAAAGAGAATAAGGTTGGTTTGACGGTTGTTGGACCTGAAATACCGCTTTGTGCTGGAATCGTTGATGCTTTTCAGTCGGAGAAACTACGGATTTTTGGTCCCAATAAAGCGGCAGCACGAATTGAGGGCAGTAAAGTTTTTTGTAAGGAAATTCTCCGAAAAGGTTCCGTTCCGACAGCCATTCATCACACGTTTACCAACAGCAATGATGCGATTCAATTTCTTAACAAAGATAGGGATATTCCGGTTGTTGTTAAGGTGGACGGACTTGCTGCCGGCAAGGGAGTTTTTGTTTGCTCCAACCGTTCCGAAGGTATTGACGCGATTTTGCGTATTACGAAAAACCGTGAGTTTGGTAATGCTGGGGACCGGATTATTCTTGAGGAGCGGCTGGATGGTCAGGAGGTAAGTGTTTTGGCGATAACCGACGGCGCAACGATTTTAACACTTCAACCGGCACAGGATCACAAGGCGGCGTATGACGGTGATACCGGTCCGAACACCGGCGGTATGGGAGCGTATTCGCCAACACCAATTGTCGATGGTACAACACTTCATTGGATTGAGGAACATATTTTCGTTCCGACAATTCATGCGTTGAATCGTTTAGATGTTTCATTTCGAGGAGTTTTGTATGCCGGGCTGATGTTGACGAAACAAGAACCCAAAGTTCTCGAATACAATGCCCGATTTGGTGATCCCGAATGTCAACCGCTTTTGTTACGGTTGAAAACCGATTTGCTGGATATTTTCGAAGCAACAATTGGCGGAACACTGGATCAGCTTTCGCCGTTGGAATGGGATAACCGAACGGCTGTGTGTGTCGTTATGGCGAGTCAGGGTTATCCGGGAAATTACGAAAAAGGGTTTCCGATTCGCGGTTTGGCGGAAGCGTCAAAAGTGCCGGATACAAAAATTTTTCATGCCGGAACCGCAATTCGGGAAGATGGAACAATTGTCAGTAACGGCGGGCGTGTTCTCAGTGTTACAGGTCTTGGCAACTCTGTCTCTGAAGCCAAACTTGCTGCCTATACTGCGATTAAACATATACGTTGGGATGGAGCGTGGTGCCGTAAAGATATTTCTGATAAGGCATTGTCTTATTAGTGGGGGAGTTGATAATGAATAGTTGTTGGATATACTTAGAAAATATTTCATCCCGAACAACATCCAATTCTCTAATTCAAACTACCTAAATTCCCCAAATTAAACTAAGATTTCATAATAAATCATGAATACGGAGAAAATACTGGAATATTGTATTAATTTTGGACAAAAGCAACGAATTTGTCGATTAAACATTTTGTAGGATATTTATTGATTTTTTGATGGCGCTGTAGCCAAAAGGCTAAGGCAGCGGTTTGCAAAACCGCCATGTCCCGGTTCGAATCCGGGCGGCGCCTTTGTATTGCGATGATATCGCAGTTAGTGACTGTCTATTTTGTGAATATTTATAGGTAATTACTGAACACTTTATCGAAGTTAAAAAATATCTGTTCAGTCAATGGCACTGTCGATGAATTTTTTTTATTGCTGCAAGTATAAATACATAAAATATGAATTTTAGGAAAACAAAAAATATGGTAATATTTCAGTGGCATTTTTGTTTTTCGATTTTCACCCCGACAGGGGTGTGATTTTCATAACCGCAGGTCATCGACCTGCGGACTCGTGTCGATAACAAATCTCTGTCTGAAAGACAGAACTTTAATAATTGCCGGTTTA
>JAITBS010000343.1 GCA_031283515.1 Planctomycetaceae bacterium | reverse complement strand
TGGGACAACGACGGCGATGATGACTTGATTTGCGGTAACGCTTCCGGTTACATCGAATTTTTTGAAAATTTAAGCGGTCGCGGAGTTGACCCGCCTAAGTGGAATGCTCCGAAAAGGCTTGAAGCTGATGGTAAGGTTTTTCGTATCATGGCAGGACCGAATGGCTCGATTCAAGGTCCCATCGAATCGAAATGGGGTTACACTACATTAACAGTTGGCGATTGGGACGGCGATGATTTGCCGGATATTGTAGCGAATTCCATTTGGGGTAAAGTATTCTGGCTCCGCAATATCGGTACGAAAACTGTACCAAAACTTGCCGCTCCGCAACCGGTTGAAGTGGAATGGAACGGCGAACAACCAAGACTGGCTTACGGTTGGCTGTGTCCCGAAGGTAAAGGTTTGCTGACACAATGGCGGACAACTCCGGTTATGTTCGACTGGAATAACGACGGACTTATGGATTTGTCAATGCTTGACCACGAAGGTTTTCTTGCTTTTTTTGAACGAAAAAAGATTGATAACAAACTGATTCTTCTTCCGCCGAAACGAGTTTTTGTTGACGAAAATGGTCAGCCGTTTCAATTAAACGCCGGAAAATCAGGAAGAAGCGGACGCCGGAAAATTTGTTTCACGGATTACGACGGTGACGGAGCGGTTGATTTTTTTGTTAATTCGACGAACGCCGATGCGTTCCGGCAAATAAAGCACGAAAACGGACTATGGACATTCAGAAATATGAAACAAATTGATGTCCGCAATATTCGCGGTCACAGTACCAGTCCGACTGTTGTTGATTTCGATAACAATAAGATTCCCGACATTTTGATTGGTGCCGAAGACGGATATTTTTATTACAAAAAGAATCCGCGAAGTTCCGGAGCGGAAAATCCTTGGCACCGTAAACCAATGAATTATGAAACGGTATCATTTTCGGTTCAAGGAGAAGATTGTGTTGTTCTGGAATTTAAAAACGATGCCGTTGCTTTTAGCAACAGAAATTACGTTTGGAAAGACATTCCGTTGCAATATCAAAGCAGTAAAGCAACACCGGTCTTTTTTACTCAAACGCGCGGCGGTGAAAATCCAACTATTAACGTAACCGTTAAAAAAGAGACAATACTTTTTCTTTTAACCGGACCCAAAGAGTTAGAACCTCTTGGTGATTGGAAACTTGTTCAAAAAGACGCTCTTTATTACACAGACGGCGGAAAAACGAAAATGTCGATTTATTCAAAACCAATGAAAACCGGCGAAAAAATTTCCGTACCACAGTCCCAATGGACTGGTTGTATTCTTCTTTTGAAAGAATAAAAACAAAACAAAAATTCCAGAAGCAGGCAACCTTTTTTCCGAAACATTATATTGAATGTTTGGAGAGCGGTTGTCTGCTTCTTTGTTTCTCTTACATAATGTTATTGTTGTTCGGATATTGTACAGAATTGGTTGCGGTATTCTGTCATGGTCATGCTGAATTTTTCTTTGAAGAGCAAGCGAAGATGATTTGCATTTTCGTAACCGCTCATCTCGGCAATTTTGTTGATAGGAATTGTTGTTTCACTTAAAAGAAAACAAATTCGTTCCATTCGATTTTTTCGGATTTCGTCAAGAATCGAATATCCCAATTCCTTTTTGAATTGCCTTTCCAACCATTGTCGGGAAACTCCGGTTTGTCGGGCTACATCAACAACTCGAATAGAAAATCCCGAATTGATACGAATAAATTCCAATGCCCGAATAACAAAATCGTTACGCAATACAGGTAACTGCGTCGCCGGATGAACCGGTAAATCTGTTGAACTTCTCGACACAACACCAATTGCCGGATAAATGCCCATGTCCTGTTTTAACGGTATTTGATTCATTAATTGATCAAGCATTTCCGCTGCAATAAATCCGCGGCGTTGCCAATGAACTGCAATACTGGAAAGTGTTGGAAACGAAGATTCGCAAAGAATTTCATCGTTTCCAACACCAAGAACTACAATTTCGTACGGAATCGCAAGTCCTAAAGATTGACAAACCGTTAGAATTTCCTGACCAACTTGGTCTGACGCCGTAAAAAGAGCCGCCGGTTTAGGCAATTTTTGTAACCATTGAGAAAGATGACGGGAAGGTGAAACAGAAAAATTGTTTCCCGAAAATGGAACGGAAAAAAGATGTACCGTCAACCCTTTTTCACCAATTCGGTGTGAAAATGCCTGAAATCGTTCCTCCGACCAATAAGCACCGGATGCCGAAGGAACAAAAGCAAAGTGGGACATTTTCTTTGCCAAAAAATAATCGGCGGCAAGTTCTCCTATTTGTACGTTATTCTGTGTTACAAACGGAAACTTGAGTAGTGTTGCGTATTGAGTCCGCAACTTCGGAGGCGGATCCAAAAGAACAACCGGAATACGTACTCCGGTTAAAAGTTTCGCTTCCTGCTCCTCCGTAATATCCGCAAGAAGACCGGAAATCATGTTTTTGTTCCGTTTAATTGAAAGAAACGATTGAAGTTCCTGAACACCGCCGGATAACACTTGAAGTCTCCAAGGTCCGTACAGTTTTGCATAACGTTGAATCCCTTGCAAGGTTTCCCGAATAGAACCGATATGATTTCCGTGATAAAAAACAATATTCTGTATTTTGTTTCGATATTTAGCCATAAGAATCATTTCCGCTCAAAATTTTGATAATTATTGACCAATAACTTTAATAACGTCTGATAATTTTGATCAATATTCTTAATTCGTAATCTTGTTTTTGTAATCGTTATTCGTGATACGTTACTCATTGTATCGAGAATTGTTTAAAATGTCAAGATGGAATAGTATGATTCTGGAATCGGGAAGTTTCCAAAATCGTATGCTTTTTTTTCAAAATCATACCTTGTCAAAAAAATATTTTCGATTATCATAACATAATCATCAAAAATTTGAATTTGTCAATTTGAATTCATCATTTTTTATCTTATAACCATTTTTGTTTTATAATCAATTTATGAACAAAATTATTGAAGAAACAACAAAACGTTTGGAACAATGTTTACTGCTTGCAGATGAAACCCGTTTAGTGTCGATTGGTCAAAACAATCTTTTGCAAACAAGCAACCTTTTTCAACATTGTTTTGATAGCAAACGGGTTGTTGTTATCGCAGATCGTAACACATTCGAAGCGGCTGGTCGCATTGTCAACACAAATCTTTGTTCCGAAAATATATTGTCGGTTGAAGAACCGTTTTTATTTCTGGAACAGGAATTTCATGCCGACTCAAAACATCTTGAAGCGGTTCGTTCTTGTTTGGCGAAAACCGATGCGATTCCGATAGCAGTCGGTTCGGGAACAATTAATGATCTTGTAAAACGGGCGGCTTTTGAATGTCAACGCCCTTACATGATTATCGGAACAGCCGCATCTGTTGACGGTTACACATCATTTGGAGCATCAATTGAGGTTGACGGTATGAAACAAACCTTGACCTGTTCGGCACCGCATATTGTTTTGATTGATTTGAAGGTATTAGAACGTGCGCCGCAAGAATTGAACGCCGCTGGATATGCGGATCTTCTTGCGAAAATTCCTGCGGGAGCCGATTGGATATTAGCGGACAAAATCGGTACGGAATCAATTCACCGGATAGCATGGGATATTGTACAAAAACCACTTCGTCAATGGCTTTCACAACCGGAAGGAATTGCAAGAAATGATTCGGACGCTCTTTGTTTATTGATTGAAGGTTTGATTATGAGCGGTCTCGCAATGCAAATAGCCAAAACATCCCGAACCGCTTCCGGTGCCGAACACATGTTCAGTCATCTTTGGGATAACCAGCATCATACCTGTCAAGGCAAAATTCCTTCACACGGTTTTAAGGTTGGTATCGGCAGTATTGCCGTTTCGTTATTGTACGAAAAAGTGCTTGCTCTCACAACAGAAGAATTTTCAAAATCGAAACAAAATATTGCCGCAACTCATCGCCGTTGGCATGAAATCGAACAAGCGGTTCATACAAATTTTGGTGACGGAAATTTAGCGGAACAAGTTTTAGAGCAGAGCCGTCAAAAATATGTCGATCTTCCTGAAATTATTCGGCGTTTCGATGTATTTCTGGAACATTGGGACGAATTAAAAGAAGAGTTACGATATCAACTTCTTCCTGCTGCAACAATTCGCGAAATGCTCCGAAAAGCGAACGCTCCTTCTTCACCGGAAGAAATCGGTATCAACCATGATCGATTACTCCAAAGTTTCGGGCAAGCACAATTGATTCGATATCGTTATAATATTCTCGATTTTGTTATGGAAACAGGACATTGGGAACTCATTTCATCAATAATCCCTTGAATTTCCGAAACTTAAAAAATAAAGGAACAAAATTTCATGAAACGTGAAGAACTTTTTAACAAGATTCGCCAACAAACATTTTGGGATGTGATTGTCATCGGCGGCGGTGCTACCGGACTTGGTATTGCGTTGGATGCTTCGCTTCGCGGGTATTCGGTGTTGCTGTTGGAACAGCATGATTTCACAAAAGGAACGTCGAGTAAAAGTACAAAATTAGTTCATGGCGGCGTCCGTTATCTTGCACAAGGTGATGTTGGTTTGGTTATTGAAGCGTTACGGGAACGTGGTTTGCTGCTTCAAAATGCGCCGCATCTTGTTAAAAATCAAACGTTTATTATTCCGAATTACCAATGGCGGCGCGGATTGTTTTATACAATTGGGTTGACGATGTACGATATTCTTGCCGGACGGCTCAGTTTCGGAAGATCGTATTACATCGGGCGCAAGGAAGTAATCAAGCGAATACCGACAGTTCGCCAACACAATCTTAAAAACGGAGTCGTTTATCATGACGGGCAATTTGACGACTCGCGGTTAGCGATTCATCTTGTCCGAAGTATCTTGAAAAATGGCGGCGTTACAGTTAATTACGTAAAAGTTACGGCGTTGAATAAATCAGCCGGCGGCGAAATTATCGGAGTTAATGCACAAGATATGGAAACCGGTTTGACATTTTCGTTGCAAAGTAAACTTGTTATCAATGCGACAGGCGTTTTTGTCAACGATATAATTCAAATGGACATTCCCAATTCGCCTGATCTTGTCAGACCGAGTCAGGGGATTCATCTGGTTGTTGATCGTGAATTTTTACCCGGCGACGATGCGTTGATGATTCCAAAAACCGATGATGGACGAGTTCTTTTTGCGGTTCCTTGGCATGACAAAGTTGTTATCGGAACAACTGATACACCTATTAACGAAACATCATTAGAACCCAAAGCACTCGATAGTGAAATTGATTTTGTGTTACAAAGTGCCGGAAAATATCTTGAAAAACCGATTCAACGTGAAGATGTTCGAAGTGTTTTTTCCGGATTGCGTCCGCTTGCCGCTCCGAAAAAGTCAACCGAAAAAAAGACCCGCGAGATTTCACGAAATCATAAAATTATTGTTTCGGATTCAGGTCTGTTGACAATTACCGGCGGAAAATGGACAACGTATCGGAGAATGGCGCAAGATGTTCTCGATAAAGCGATCTCAATCGGCAAATTGGAGAAGCGGAAATGTGTTACGGAAAAATTTCATATTCATGGTTTTCAAAAAGATGCGGACAGAACGAATCCGTTGTACGTTTATGGTGCTGATCGTGTTGAGATTGAACGGTTGGCGGTGGAGTGTCCGAAATTGGGCGAGCGATTGCATGAGCGGTTGTCGTCGATCAAGGCGGAAATTATTTGGGCGGTTCGGTTTGAACTGGCAAGATCGGTTGAAGATGTTTTGGCACGGCGGCTTCGTGCTTTATTGCTTGATGCACGGGCTGCAATTGATATTGCTCCAATAATTGCCGATTTAATTGCCGAAGAATTAAATTATGATGAAAATTGGAAACGAAAACAAATTGATGATTTCGTACAAATTGCCAATCAATATTTACTCGTTCCTTATAAACAGTAATGACTTTTTTTTCCTTAAAACCGGCGGCTTCGAAACCATTACTTCCAGACGATCAGATTGATTCGTCTTACCGGCAGTTGCGCGAACAAGTTTTTCTTGGAACGTTTATTGGTTACGCCGGATATTATTTGTTGCGGAAAAATTTTTCTTTGGCAATGCCGTATCTTGTGGAACAAGGTTATTCCAAAACGCAACTTGGTTTTGTTTTTTCCGCTGTTGCGTTTTCGTACGGAATCAGTAAATTCCTGATGGGTAATGTCTCTGATCGGAGTGATGCACGAAAATTTTTGACATTCGGTCTTCTGTTGACAGCGGGAGTTAGTTTTCTTTTCGGTTGTTTTTCTTTTGCCACATCGTCCGTTACAATTATGTACATTATTTTGTTTCTCGGCGGTTGGTTTCAGGGAATGGGTTGGGCTCCGTGTGGTCGTTCAATGGTTCATTGGTTTACGGTTCGTGAACGCGGATTTCGTATGGCAATCTGGAATGTTTCGCATAATGTCGGCGGTGGTCTGATTGGTCCTTTAGCTGTTTTAGGACTTTTTCTTTTTAGTAACGATTGGCGAAGTATTTTTTATTTTCCGGCAATCGTTGCTTGTGTGGTTGCCGGAATCACGTTTTTTCTGATGCGTGATACTCCTCAATCTTGCGGTTTGCCGCCTATCGAAAAATATAAAAATGAATATCCCGAAAATTATAATGAATCGTTCGAAAAAGAAATGACTCCGTATGAAATTTTCTTTTTGTACGTATTTAACAACAAACTCCTTTGGTTTGTCGCCTTAGCAAACGCTTTTATTTACTTAATTCGTTACGGAGTTATTGATTGGGCTCCGACTTATCTGACCGAAGTTAAAGGGTATTCGATCAACAAGGCGAGTTGGGCTTATTTTGCGTACGAATACGCAGGAATTCCCGGCACTTTACTTTGTGGTTGGATGAGCGACAAGTTTTTCAAAGGACATCGCGCTCCGGCAACAATTCTCTTCTTGATTTTAGTTACAATTTCAATTGCCGTGTATTGGCTTCATCCGCCGGGTATGATTTGGTTGGTCAATGTTTCGTTAATTAGTATTGGTTTCCTGATTTATGGTCCTGTAATGATGACCGGTTTGCACGCTTTAGAACTTGTTCCAAAAAAAGCCGCCGGAACCGCAGCCGGATTAACCGGTTTGTTCGGTTATTTTTTCGGGGCAATGTCGGCAAATATTGTTATTGGTTGGATTGTCGATAACTTCGGATGGAACGGAAATTTTATTTTGCTTCTCGCATCCTGTTTTGCCGCAATGTTTTTTATCGCATTAACATGGAAAAAAAAGAACAATAATACAAAAACAACAGAAAATTTATTATAATATTAACATTTTTTTGAATTGTAATAGATTATAACCGTTTACACCAATCAATAAAAAATTACCTAACTTTTTTGATGATTTATATGAACACTAAAAATATTCTCACGTCAATTTATTTTAACAATATTTGTCTTGACAATATTTAATTTATTGTCTTATTTAATTATTTCAAAATTTGCTAATACGATGCTTTCTGATATTCGACACTTAGTTTTTGATCTTGACGGAACGATTTATCGCGGAAAGACTCTTTTTCCGTACACGTTGGAATCTCTTGAAATTTTGGAGTCTTGCGGCGTTACTTATACTTATTTGACAAACAATTCTTCGATTAGTGCGAAAGATTATGTACAAAAAATACGCCGGCTTGGTTTGCGTTGTCAAGAAGAAAATTTGTACACTTCTTCGTTGGCGACAATTGATTTTATGCACAATAATTATCCGAATGTTTCGACTATTTATCTTCTTGGAACGGAAAGTCTCAAGATGGAATTTATCGAAGCGGGTTATCGTGTGATTTCGGATGATGATTCGGAGGAACCGGAAGCAGTCGTGGTTGCTTTTGACGTTACGCTAACTTATGCAAAACTTTGCAAAACGGCGTGGTGGATCAAGCAAGGCAAACCTTATCTGGCAACACATCCCGATATGGTTTGCCCGACAGATTCGCCGACAATTCTCATTGATTGCGGTGCGGTTTGCGAATGTATCGCATCAGTTACCGGACGAAAACCGGATCAGATTTCCGGCAAACCGAATCGGTTGATGATTGACGGAATCGTACAAAAATACAAACTAAAACCGAACGAAATCGGCATGGTCGGCGACCGGCTTTACACTGATATTGAAATGGCAAGACGCTCTGGAATTATTGGTATTCTTGTTCTCAGCGGCGAAGCAACTCAAGCAGATTTAGAAAAAAGCGAACAAAAACCAAATTTTATTTTCGACACAATTTTCGATCTCGCCCGTGAAATTAAACGAACAAAAACGGGTTGACTTCAAATCATTTTCACAACAACTTAATACAATTTATTACAATATGAAAGCGACAGATAAATCGTACGAATATTGGCGGATGCGGATATTGTACACGACGATGTTTGGGTATATTTTCTTTTATTTTATCCGTAAGAATCTTTCGATGGCGATGCCGTTGATAGAATCTGATCTTGGTATTAGCAAGACGCAACTCGGTTTATTTTTAACGTTTCATGGTTTATTGTACGGATTTTCCCGATTTGCGAATGGAATTATTGCTGACCGTGTGAATCCGCGTTGGTTTATGGCAACGGGATTATTTTTTTGTGCCGCAGCGAATTTCGGATTCGGAATGAGCAATGTTGTTTGGGTGATGGGAATGTTTTGGGTAGTGAATGCGTGGTTTCAAGGAATGGGATTTCCGCCGTGCGCTAAAAGTTTAACTCATTGGTTTGCCGCCGAAGAACGCGGTGTGAAATTTTCGATTTGGAATACTTCTCATTCGATTGGAGCCGGACTTGTATTTCTTCTTAATAGCGGAGTGTTTTTATTGTTTCATGATTGGCGATATTGTTTCTTTATTCCCGGTACGATTGCTGTTTTGGGATCGATTTTTCTTTTTGAGCGATTGCGGGATTCGCCGGAATCAATGGGACTTGAACCGGTTGAAAATTATTACGCTAAAAAAAGCGGGCAAATAATCGAAGAACCAAAAAATGAAAATAAAACAGAACCGATTCGCGAAGGACTGGGTCAAACATTGTATAAGTACGTTTATTCAAATCCGGCGATTTGGATAATTAGTTTTGCTAATTTTTTTGTTTATATTGTTCGGTTTTCAATTATTGATTGGGCACCGACATTTTTGAAACAAGCCAAAGGAATTGATATTATACAGAGCGGTGTGGTGAGTAGTTGTTACGAATTAATAGGCGTTATCGGAATGCTATGCAGCGGGTTTCTTATGGACAAAATATTTCGGAGTCAAGGTTCGAAGGTTTGTTTTCTTTACATGTTTGGTTGTACGATAACGATGGGACTTTTTTGGTGGACAGATTCATCGTCTGTTTGGGTCAATGCGTTATTTCTTGCGGTACTTGGTTTTTTCATTTATGGTCCTCAATGTTTGATTGGCGTGGTTGTTGCTAATATTGCAACGAAAAAAGCTGCTGCCGCCGCGAACGGTTTGACAGGAATTTTTGGTTATATGAGTGTGATTGTTACAGGTTGGGGAGTTGGGTTTATAGCGGAAAAATACAACTGGAATATAGTTTTTCTTTGTTTAATAGGGGCGTCGTTTACGGCAATGATTTTATTTTGTTTCGTCCTAAACGCTGCCGCTCCAGAACAAAAATTGAAACAGAATAATCCGGTTGAGTAGCCGGATACGTTTTCGCCTTTCGCTTGGATTTTCAGCCGGAACAAACGGATTTTTATTGTAACATTCTATTTTATTAACGGAATCCGCAGATTACGCAGATTTTTCAAAACGTTTATTGAAATTAAATAAAAATCCTTGTAATCTATCAGTGGAATTATTATTTTGTAATTATGAATGATCAAAGTAATAAACAATGAACCTCATTTTTCAACCTAATTTTCCTAACAAAACAACCTCAGTAGCCAATTGTTTCCCCACATGTCAACCTCATTACCTTATTACCTCATTGTTTTCTATGTGAATGAGGTAATGAGGTCGTTGTGTTCTTAACTTGTTACTACTGAGGTCTTTTAAACAATTGTTCGGAAAAATTAGGTGAAAATGAGGTTTTGTTAAGGACGATTTTGACAAATGACGTATTCTAAAAATTATGCCGCTGACAGATTACAATAATTTTAAAATTCTGCGTAATTTACGGACAATTATTTGTTTTCTTGAGTTTTGGACAAGTTGGCGTTGTGGTCGCGGTCATGGTAAAGATTTGACCATGCGCTTGTTCCTTTGAGTGCTGCGTTGTAAGTGATAACCGGTGAATTTATGAAATCGTCAAACTCATTGAAATATTTCAACCGGTCATACGCAATAGTCCAGATACAATCTTTGTCATTCGATTCGCAACGGCTTTTCGAGGAACCGCCGCAAGGACCGTTACGCATATTTTTCGAACAACTGTTCATTGGACAAAGATAGGCAGTGTCGGGAAGTCCACAATCTCCGCAATCCGTACAGCCGTAAAATAAATGTTTCACATCCTTTTCAATTTGATGAATTAGCCGAAAACAAAAACGGCAAAACGAATTGTTTTTGTTCAAAAAAAGAAATATCGTTTTCATTGTAGAATACAAACCATGATCCCGATGAAACGCTATTGCGTGAACCAATCGCGAAAAACGATAAAATAAGTTAATATTTTTTGTTTTTTGCGGATTTTTCAGGTTTAGGTTTAGAGTCGGCGGCAGAGAAGAGTTACCGGACTCCGTCGAAAAATCCGTTTCAAAAAGATAAAATTCGTTAGGTTGCGGAAATTGAATTTCCTGATAAAACTGTTTCCAATCGTTGCCGGAATATTGATTGGATTGTTCAATAATTTCAAAAAATGATTCCGGTTTCGTTATTCCGCCAAGATAACCGGCAGCAAATCCAAGTCCTTTGAAAACGGCTAACTGTTTCGCGGCAAGTTCCCGAAAATATTGTTTTCCTTTATCTTGACCGGTAGAATATTTTTCAATCTCCTCAAGCAATCGGTTACTGACCACACAACCGGCAAGTTTACCGGAGTTGAACATTTTCGCAACAGTTTTTGTCAGGACGTACACATTACCGATCATGGGAACATTAAGATTTTGCGAATGGAGAAATTGTTTCACTTCGCGGAATTTCCGCATATCGTAACCTAATTGAGGTAATACCCAAACGGCTCCGGCATGAATTTTCCGTACTAATTTATAATATTGCGGAATGAGTTCATTTTCGTTTTGTTTGAACGGGTTGACCACACAACCGGAAAAGAAAACAGTTGGTGTGAGTGTTTCGGTACCGCAGCGCCGCGAAGGAACCGGTAATCCGTGATTCATTGATGTTACCATATCGAGCAACCCGACAGAATCCATATCAAATACACCGGAAGCAAGTTTCGGATAACCTGTTACAGGAAGATCGCCGGAAAGAACAAGAATATTATTAAAACCTTCTGCCGCATAACGCCAAAGATTTGATTCTAAACCGGCACGATTATAATCTTTGCAGGCAAGATGCAGAACAATATTATGAGTAAATTCTGTTAATTGACCGGCAAGCCAATCTGCCGGTAACATTGGATTACCGCCGGGGTTATCTGTAATAGAAACCCAACTAATCCGATCATCCGATAATAATTCGCGAGCCAGAACTACCGGCGAAGAATCGCCCCGAACCGAAATTCCTCGCGAAGTAACAACTTCCGCTCCTACCGGAAAACACCGATTAAGGAAAATAGATTCTTGTATTTTTTCAGAAAAACTTGATTTCATTGTTCCAATAAGATAGAAGATTGATGACAAAAAATTAAATTTATGAGAAAAACAAAATTAATTACTTCAATAAATATTGTTATGCTCGTTTACATATTAAAATTCGGTTTTGTTATTATTTTATCCATTCTCTCAATTAGCGTCAATCATAAGGCAAAATGAATAAAAGATATTACTTTGTCAGTCCGTTTTGGTGCAACGGTAAGTGAAAACCTTTCGGAAAAACATCGCCTAACTCGTTGATTATTGGCGTGAATGGCTGTAAATCTCAAGAACTTTATCAACGACTCTTGAAAAAAATAATTTTCGGAGTAAAATACTCTCTTCAATCCGTTAGAACATTAGGAAAATTAAGAACAAACGGACAATTCGATTAATGATTTCAATCAATAATGTATTCGGATTGAAAGGTTTTGTTAAACGCAAACGCCAATGATTTACAAATGATGGTGTAACATGATATTACGAACGATTATTTTAATTATTGTTATTTTTTTAATACCGGTATATTCAAATACACAGGAAACGCCGTTAAATCTTGATGGTCTTGAAACGATTACTAAAGATAAAGAAAATACGGCAGTTGACAAAATTACCGCAACAGAATCAATCCCAATATCCGCACAACAACCCGCTTCGGTAACTTCGGTTGTGTCTTCGGATATCCCATTGCCGTCAGATACTCCAATAACTGAAACACCGTCACGGAAACATCGAAATTCGTTTTGGAATCTTATTGCCGCCAGCGGTTTGATTGGCTACACCATTATTTTGTTATCCTTGTTTGCAGTTGCGCTGATAATCGAATACTCATTGACTATTCGTTCCAAAATTCTGATGCCGTCCGGTTTTGCCGATGAGGTTCTTCAACTTCTCTCGCAAGGACAATGGGCGGCATTTGTACAGAAATGTCAATCAGAGACGAGTCCGCTTGCCCAAATTCTTCATGCGGGAATCAAAGAATACGAATTTGGTTGGGACGCCATTGAAAAAGCCGTCGAAGAAACAACCGCCGAACAAGCATCACGTCTGTATCGAAAAATCGAATATCTGAACGTAATCGGTAATATCGCCCCCATGCTCGGATTGCTCGGAACAGTTGTCGGAATGGTAACCGCCTTTCAGCAACTCGCAGAATCAGAAGGTTACGCCAGAGCCGCTGACCTCGCCGGCGGAATTTATCTCGCCCTCATCACCACTGTCGAAGGATTACTCGTTGCAATTCCTTGTCTGGCATTGTATTCCTTCTTCAGTAACAGAATCGCCGCATTGATTTCCGAAACAACTTTTGTCGTAGAACAAGTGTTGTCGCCCATCAAAAAAAGTTTTGCACGAAAAAATAAAACAGATAAATCTTAGGGAATCATAAATATTTATGTTTTGTAACAACTTCAATACGCCTTAAATTGGTTATTGACAAAATTCCGCTGAAATATTACGAATATTATTATTGATTATTTTCAGGAAGGTATGGGGCAATGAAAGTATTAGATGATTTAAAACCGAAATGTTTTTCGCTGAATCTTACGCCGATGATTGATATTGTGTTTTTACTGATCATTTTTTTTATTGTTTCCAGTAATCTGATTCAACAGGATGTTTCCGTACCAATTGATCTTCCCCAAGCCGAAACCGCTGTACCAACCGAAGAATCCGAATCCCGTAAAATTACAATTAATATTCCCCAATCAGGAACTGTTTTAATCGGATCACAAATAGTGAATCAAAATCAATTGCGTGAATATCTGATTCAGCAACAACAAATCTGGGGAGAAAAAACCGAACTCCGTATTCGTACAAATAAAAATATTCCTTTCGGCGAAATTGAACCCATTCTTGTTCTTGCCGCTCATTGCCTAATTTGGAATGTTTCGTTTTCGGTTACGGAAAAACATTGACGGATTACGGACGGACATTCACTAAAATAAACTCAACAGAAACAATAATTACTAAACGAAAATCACAATGCCCGATCAATTCAATCCGATATTTGTTTTTGAAATACGTCAGGTAGTCCGTAATCGTTTGATTTTGGGGGCGTTGTGTTTTTATCTTCTATTGCTTATTGCTTTGGTTGGTTATGAACTCATCTCTGCGCAGCAAAATGGTTTATTGACCGAAGAGCATCTTCATTTTGGTGCGAAATTAACCGGTTCTATTTTACGGTTGCTCAATAGTTTCAGTCTTGGAGTTCTCCTGATTCACACGATCATCACAACAACAGATCAGGGACTTCATCAGGAAATATTGTTTCAAACTCTCATCGATTCCCATACAACAGGATTTGGTAAAACATGGTCGGCAATATTACTAACGTTATTGTTTTATTTTGTAACGTTACCATTTTTGGCAATTGCCTGGATGTTACGCGGTGTTGATATTGTGATATTGGGATGTACTTTGTCCGAACTTTTTCTCTTAACACAAGTCATCAATATTTATGTTACGGCGGCATTTTTACGATGCAGCGACACAAACCATTTATTGACAGCAATTTTGGGTTTGGTTGTTGCGTTTCCTCCGTTGGGAGGAATATGGTTTGGCACGGATCGTTTTTTGTTATTTTTTGAATATTTTGAAGGAGTCGGCATTCCGCTTTACACTTTGTTTGCAGTGATCGTGTTCACATTTTTTATGTTTATGAACGTTACTGAAATGTTCCGAATGAACTGGCAATTGGCGCCGCCCAACCGGCGATTTTGGGTCAACGCCTGTTTTCCATGGTTTGGATTTGTTTTGGCAATTGGTCTTAGCCTATCTATTGTTGTACCGGTTTCGATGATCATTACAATGATCATAACAATGATTTTTCAATTTATGTAACGATATCCGCTGCACTTGAAATTTCAGCGAACTATTCACGTATGATAAAAACACGAATTGTTACATTTTTGAACAAATTCAAATGTAAGCACCAATCTGTTTTTATTTTTGTTACTATTCACCTTTTACATTATTTTATTTTTTATGCTTTATGCGGTTATTTTAGCGGGCGGTTCAGGAACACGGCTTTGGCCCGAAAGCCGGCAATCTCTGGCGAAACAGTTTTTGTCTTTTGAAACCAATCGGACAATGCTCGAATCAACAGTTCAGCGGTTAAGTTCATTAATTCCGATGGAGCGTGTCTGGACACTCACCGGACAACCCATGATCGGATTAATTGAAAAATCGTTACCCGAATTGCCCCAAGATCACATTTTAGCGGAACCGGCAGCAAGAAATACGGCACCCTGTATTGGTTGGGCAGCTGTAAAACTTTTCAGAAATGATCCTGAGGCAACAATGATTGTATTACCGTCGGATCATGTGATTCAACCGGACTCTGTTTTTTGTGACACGTTACGATTTGCGGTTGATCTTGTCGAGGAATTACCGGAACGGCTTGTTACACTTGGTGTCAAACCGACATTTCCGTCAACATCGTACGGTTATATTCAACGTAACCGTAATTCGCCTTTGGAATCGGTTGCCGCTGAAAAATGGAAACACCTGACTACGGCATTCAATGTTGTTCGGTTTCACGAAAAACCGCCGTTGGAAAAGGCGTTGGAATTTTTGAAATCGGGCAACTTCGGTTGGAACGCCGGAATTTTCGTCTGGAAAGCCAAAACGATTCTCGAACTCCTCAACCGTTTTGAACCCGAAATCGGAGAATATCTTAACGACATTGCCGATGCGATTGGAACGGATCAAGAACAAATTGTTACGGAACGAATTTTTCCGTTGATGAAAAAAATCTCAATTGATTTTGCAGTCATGGAACGTGCTGAAACAATTATTATGCTTGAAGCAGGTTTTTCATGGGATGATGTGGGAACATGGTGTTCGCTTGACCGGCTTTATGCGGAACAACATGATGTTGCAGGAAATCTTGCTGTTGGTTCAAAAGTTCTAGCGATTCAGTCCTCAAATTGTATTGTTCGCGGTAACGATCCGAAACATCTTTTTGCGTTACTTGGTATGGAAAATGTTATTGTTGTTCAGACCCAAGACGCCACACTTATTGCACGAAAAGATTGTGAAGAATCGGTTCGGGAAGTAATTGAAGAACTCAAAAAACGAAACTGGAACGAATATCTCTAAACCGGAATTTAGAATTTAATAATTGTAACTGCTTTTAGTCCGCAGATTACGCAGATTTTTGGAGATTATTTTTTTGAGAATGACGAAACAGAAAAAATAACAAAACAGCCGGAAGAGAACCGACGGGATTCTATTCAATAAACTTTTTAAAAGAATCTGCGAAAATCTGCGGACTTCATATTTATCAGCGTAATCTGTGAACGACTTGAACTAAGTATTCGAAGCAATAAATAAATAGACAGTTACATAATTGCGGTGCTGTTCAGCGGAATGTTACGAGATTGTCTTTTGAGGAATTATTCGGGTAACATGATTACGGTTGAAGGCGGTAATCGAAATCGCATTTATTGGTAACAAACCATGAACGATTCATTGTTTTTTCGAGTTCGATATCGAACCGGACAGTTTGAAATTGAGGCGTGTCAACAACAAAACCGTCTGATGTCGGATGTTTGGTTTTCCAATACACAACAGCAAGAAATGAAACTTTAGCTTGCGGCGGAGAGGTTAACTGATTAACTTCAAATTTCAGATTACGAAATTTGGCACTGGTCAAATGATAATTCCCCATATAAAGCCTTGCAATCCCGCGAGTTTCTCCGGCTTTGGGAGAAATAAAACTCAATACACCATCCAAATCATCTTGTTCCAGTTCGGACGCCAAATGATTCAACATGCGTGAAATTGATTTTTGGTCGGTATCCACTCCGTAATAAAGAACCAAGCCAAGAATAAAAACTAATATCGTTACACCAACAACAATCCCCAATGTCCGTCCGCGCGGATCGTTTTGATAAATAAAATATCCAACCGCCGCAACCACAATGGTAATACCAATCCAAATCCAAAGACTATCCAGAAAAATTGACATAATAAAAATTGAAAAAATCGTTCACAATACTCAACATAAACCCGAAAATACCAATCAATAATAGTACAAAACGATATACATTATTACATTTTTTTTCGGTTTCGCAATAATGGTTGCATAAGAGTATTGGAATCCTCTTCATTTTTTATTTCCGGTTTCGGTTCGATAACGATGGAAGATTTTCCCCAAGGGGAGTAATTTTTGGGAGCGTGTTTTTCCAATATTTTGTTGGCGGCAGGCAACCCAATCTCAATAACATGCGGCAAATGTGAAGCGTTCTCCTCCGTAGGCGAATGAATCTCCGGTTCGAAGACTCGCGTTTTTTCCCGATAAAAACCCGGTAATGGTGCCGCCGCAATAGGTTGAATATCGCTACGATTTTTTTCAATTGTTTCCACACCGGAAGTTTCAGGAGGCACAAACAATAACGAAAAACGTTCTTTTTGCGGTGTTTTCGGAACGAGTTGAGTTATTTCCGGTGGAGTTGCCGGTAAGGTCGAAGCAAGAGATGCGGATACAGTTAAAGAAACATCCTTTGTGATCTCGTTTGTGTTCTCAGTTGTGTTCTCTGTTGTATTCTCCGCAGTGTTCTCAATAGTTTCAGTTACTACATTATCTGGTGTATTATTGTTGATTAGGGGTTCTGATATTTCTGTTTTATTACTGTTATCAGTTGTATTGGTGTTGTTTGTTGTAGTGGTCTTTATTTCGTCAAGAACGGTCTTTGTGGAATTTTCTGTTTTGTTATTTAGGACAAAGGATGTTTCGGTTGAATTGGCTTGGCGATGCGGTACAACACGAAGTCGTCCTTTTCGGGCGGCGGCGATTAGGTGAGCGGCATATTCTTTTTCCAGAACTAAGGTCAATGTTGGAATTTGCCGTCGTTTTTGGTTGAAAGATAATTGATTTTGAATCTGAAGAATCTCAATGTTTTCAAGAAGCAGTTCCCCCTGTTCCGCAATTTCGTTTTTTGGCAAAAACGTTTTGAGCAATTGATTTTTTCGTTCTATGAGTTCCCCTTGTGAGGGTTCTTTGGGAAACAATCGAATATCAATTCGTTGATCGGGAGAAAGATTATTCGTCAACAGGATTGAGGGTTCAACGGCATTGCCGTTCAAAAGAACTTGCTCGATTTCCAACGAAACGATTTGCATTCCGGCGGGAATAAACCTTTCTGTTGCCCAATCTTTTTCCTGATACGGTGCCAGCAAGTCTTCGCAAATCGGGCATCCCACTGAAATAGGATAGGCAGAACGGCGATGATAAACCTTATCAAAACTAGTGATTGCTGCAGTGGGGAGTTCTGTGATGGGAACTTCGACAAATGTGAGCACTTCTGCGGTTATTTCGGCTCCTTGCGGAATTGCTTGTTTGGCGACAAGAATTTTAATACTCGGCTTCTGTTCCGTAATAGGAACAGATTTCGCCTCGAATACGTAATACCGAACAATAAAGGCACAACCAATCCCCAAGGCAAAGGATAAAATAAGAAACAGCCAGGAGACAGTTCGCATTTCATTACCTAATCTAATTAGCGCAAAATAATTTGGAAACTCTTTCAAGAAAGTAAAAAAACTTCATTGTGCTTATCGGCATTTCAGAGCCAAAAAATTGATTCTTTTTTCAAATCCTTGTTGTGTTGTGATTGCCGACTTTTGCGGCTGATTTTAGTTGAGATACATTGAACCGTGAGAGCAATTTTTTGGCAGGAACGCGGGCGTCTCACCCGCAACAAACAAGATAACCTTCCGTAATTTTGGGCTGGCATGACGTCTGCGATTCTAAAATGCCCCAATTACTAACCGTGCAAAGTATAAACAAGCAGAAATAAACGCTTGTCCGACAGTAAAAGACACTTGTCCGACGGTAAAAAATGTTAGTCTGACGGCAAAAAATACGCGATGAAAAGCGGTTTTTTTGTTGATTTTCTATGATTTTTTGGGGAATTTTCCTACTGATTTTGCGGAGAAACGCTGATTTTTTCTGGAAAAATCGGTGTCATTTGCGGACTATTTGAAAAGTCGTCGAACTGCCAACTCTCCACTGCACCTTAGAACCAAGACCATTTTGGTGTTGAGGTGCTCCATATTTTCCGTCGTGCTTTTTTGGCTTCATTTTCTGCGGTTTGAAGGCGTTTTTTGGCTTCTTTTGAGAATCGGTATTGGAGGAGGGCTTTTGCCAATCCTTCGCGGATTAACAGTTCATTGAGCCAGATTTCGCCTTGAGGAGTTTGCAGATAAATCATTGCGAGGTTCCGTCCGTATTGGTCAACCTGGTCGCCGTCAAACGCAACTCGAACACGATTACCGGATTGCGTGATGACAAGTTTTGTGAAATTAGAGGCTTCGTGCCCGAATGGTTGTACAGGGGTGTTTGGTTTAACTGTTTCGGGAGTATCTGCTCCAATAAGACGAATACGATATTTGGCACCGTTGTCATCGACAACATCCAATGTATCACCATCGACAACATGGACGACTGTCCAAATTCCTTCTTTGAGGGGGCTTTGTTTTTTTGAGGTTAGAGGTTGGTTATTTCGTGCTGAGCCTGCTGTTGGAAAGGAATTTTCCAATTTAGCAGCGATACGATCCCGTAAATCAGGATTGAAAAAACCAATCACCAAAAGAACCGTAAACAATAAAATCACTCCATAACCGCCATATTGACGTATTTTGTGTTGTATTATTTTTTTGATTTGGTTCTGAACCGATTGTTTTGATCTTTTACTCATAACAATACAATAAGCATTTTCCTCAAAAAAGTCCAGAGCAGTTTTCTAATGAGATTGTATTATTCCCAATTTCTTAGCGTTCTATATTTATCAACAGAATCCGCAAATGACGCCGATTTTCGCAGATTTATTTTTGAGAATACAAAACAAACAAAATAACAAAACAAACGAAAATTTTGATTTAAACATTGTTCGTTTGTTTTGTTTTTTCGCAGAGTTCGTATTCTCAAAAAAATAAAATCGACAGGACAGCTACATGAATTTGTATTGCCTACAAGGAGTTTGATTCATTGTGAGCGGGAGTTGCAGCAGCACCCCAAACACCGACAGTGGATGGTCCTGTCCATTTATGACCGTCACCGGTATTACCGAGTTCTTCTCCTAATTTTTTGGTAATATTACCGCAATCAATGGTTTCCGAAATGAACCGAACCGCTCCGTCACAAAGTGCGGCGTTTGCTCCGCCGGCATGATAACTGCTCACCGTCAATGCGTAACATTTTTTATCATCGCTTTCTCTTCGGCAAGCGGGTTGATTAGGCGGCAAAGCGGCGTTGAAGCCGGTATAAGGGATTCGTGCATCCATCCAACGATGTCCTTTATGCGGAGTGGTTGCCTGATTGGTCGGATTTAAAAGTCCTTGTAAACCGCGTTTGGCAGCACAAAGTGAGGCAGCATTCCCATGAATAAAATTTCCACTCGGTTCATAGGCAACTCCGCCAAGAATGGTAATATCGTTATCGGTTCCTTTGGACACACAGGCTTCGGAAGCGTACAATGTGTTACTCAAACCATCGGTAATGGCATTGAAAGAACGGTCTGACCATTTGATTGAACCGTTGTCATTCCAACTTGGTCGGAATGTTCCTCGCGGATTGGCGTATTCGCCCCATGCCCAACCGATCATCCAATCACCCATATTGGCTCGATAATTGGTACGTCCTGTTGCTTGGGCTCCTTCTGCTAACAAGGCAGAAGAATCCGAAGGACACAAAAGAGAGGTTATATTCAAACTAGCAGGTGAAGCACCGCCGCCGCTTGTGTAATCCCAATTTCCGGTTCGAACCAAGCGTCCTTTTTCGTATCGGGAATCATCCGTCGGATACGGATTGACCGTTGCAAGATTGGCACAACCCGACTTGATTTCATCGAAGACTGCTGTCATTTCGTAAAATGGAAGCAGGCAAACCCAAACACTGTAAACATCGACTATATCGAGTCGATCCTGGGTACCATATTTTTTGTACGCCACCCACATGGAATCATATCCGTTACTCGGCATCCGTTTGTAGGTGTCATGGAAATTGTGAAACGCAATTCCCAGTTGTTTGAGGTTATTGGTACACTGTGCCCGTCGTGCCGCTTCCCGTGCCGCTTGAATTGCCGGCAAAAGAAGTGCAATCAAAACACCAATAATCGCAATAACCACAAGAAGTTCTACTAAGGTAAAACCTATTCTTTTCGGGGAAAAAGAATCATTCATGAAAATCTCCTTTCATAAATATTGTTAAGTAAAGTGTTATAAAAATAGATGTACTACAAATGTAACCGTTCACACAAATTAACATCTCAAGCAAGATATGATTCTGTTTATTGGTGTAAACGTTTACATTTATTCTCATTAATTAGTACGAACAGTAACAAATTGTTTCAAAATTAAAGTGATTTTGGTTCGCCGTGAGCAGGAGTTGCTGCCGCTCCCCAAACACCGACAGTGGAAGGTCCCGTCCATTTATGACCTTCACCGGTATTACCGAGTTCTTCGCCTAATTTTTTGGTAATATTACCGCAGTCAATTGTTTCGGAAATAAAACGAACACTGCCGTCACACAGTGCCGCATTTGCACCGCCGGAATGATAACTACTTACCGTTAAAGCATGGCAATCCGTTTCTCCATCGCCATTACCGACACAAGCGGGCTGATTAGGCGGAAGAGCAGCGTTGAAGCCGGAATAGGGAATACGAGCATCCATCCAACGCCGTCCTTTGCGAGGTTGTTTATCATTCGTATTGGTAATCATCCCTTGAGTTCCGCGTCTTCCTGCACAATTTGATGCAGCTCCGCCATGGAGTGAAGATGTTTTCGATGCAATAGTTCCTAAAACAGTAATATCACTCGATCCGGAAACACAAGCTTCCGCAAACAAGAGTGTATTGCTCAATCCATCCGTAATAGAACTGAATGAATCCGTACCACCTCTTCCCGGATCAATACCGGTTCCACTGGCAAAGGTACCGGGACGAAATACACCGCGTGGAGTAGCATATTCACCCCAATTCCAACCGATCATCCAATCACCCATATTAGCATGGTAACTGGTTCGGGCTTCAGAGGTCTCTTGCGCTCCCTTAGCGGCATTCCTGTCGGAAGGACAGCAAATCACGGCAATTTGCTCTCCGCAAGGCGATGTGGTGTTGTCGGAATACCTTCCGCTGTTTCCAACACCAACAAAGAAACCGGGAGCTTGGGGGCTACTCGGATAGCTTGTTCCTGTAGAACATGCTATTGCTCCACTATAAATCACATCGTACATCGCCTGCTGTTCGAAGAACGGGAGCAATGTTACGATAAAATTATATTCTTGAGCATGTTCTACCGGTCGTTTAGGCGATGTGGTCGAACCGGCTCTGCCGATACCTGTCCACGTCGGATCATATCCATTGTTTGGAATCCGATCAAACGTGTTGTGGAAATTGTGAAACGTAATTCCCAGTTGTTTGAGATTGTTGGTACATTGTGAACGTCTTGCCGCCTCTCGCGCCGCCTGAACTGCCGGAAGAAGCAGAGCAATCAATACTCCGATAATCGCAATAACAACCAGAAGTTCCACTAAGGTAAATCCATTCGTTTTCAAATAACAAAAAAATCTTTTCATTGAACACCTCCTTCAAATAGGTAGTTTTAAGTACAAAAAATAGAGAAACACATTACCGGAAGTTGTGGGATGATCCTTCCGGTTTTTGGTTGCGAAAATATTACGGCAGCGATTTTGATTCGCGTCCGCTAATAGAGCCTGCGGCTCCCCAGATGCCGTATTGAGTCGGACCAATCCATTGATGCGGATCAGTGGCAACATACGCCGGATCACCTTCGCCGGGATGTTTGGTCAGATCACCGCAATCAATCGTTTCCGAAACAAACCGTGCAGCTCCGTCTCCCAGTGCAACAATAACGCCCCCAGGATGGAAACTACTTACAGTTGCATAATTACCATAAGCCGCTCCGCCGGCACTATTGGGATCATCAAAGAGACCGGATGGAGAGTTCGGAGGCAAAACGGTATTGAATCCGGAAAAAGCCAGTCGAGCGTCCGCCCAACGGCTTCCTCGTTGATCACTACCGGCGACAGTCGGAGCGGCATCAGCCAGATCTGCCCCAACTCCACGATAAGCCGCAACTTTACTTGGTTTGTCCGTAGGATAATTGATTCCCGTAACAAGACCGGCACGATTCGTTCGGTCATCGTCCGCACCAACACATGATTCGGAAAAAAAGATGGTATTGCTGGTTCCGTCAGTAATACTACTGAATGAAACCGGAAAACGATTCCCCGGTCCGAATGCCCCTCGTGATTCACGCCATTGCCAATTGCACCAAATATCGCCGCGGCAATAACGGTAATTACCGTAAGGACGACCCAATGTTGCAGTATTGGACAAAGGATCAGAGGGACAAAGAGTTAAAGCCAAACGGTCACGGAGCGGTGAATTAACGGAATTTCCTGAAGAATCGACATATTGATCGGTTCCGGTTCCGGTTGCCGTTGTATCAATCCAAGTGCATGGAATGTAACTTCGGTTGTTACCGTCCGTTTGTGCTCCGTATTTTGCGGCAGTCATTAACGTATCGAACATTGCTGGCTGCTCAAGCAACGGTAACATTGTTACGATGGGATTGTACACATCGACATAGTGGACTCGCACCAACGATGTTGCCTCAACAGAGGCACCGCCGGAAGCCGGTTTAATTTTTGTCCAGTTCGGATCATTACCGGAAGCTGGTAAACGGTTGTAGGTACTGTGAAAGTTGTGTGTGGCAAGAGCAAGTTGTTTTAACTTGTTAATACACTGAGAACGCCGGGCTGCCTCTCGGGCGGCTTGAACGGCTGGAAGTAGAAGAGCGATTAAAACTCCAATAATCGCAATAACCACTAAAAGTTCGACAAGAGTAAATGCTCGCCGAATCGTCTTACGGTTCGGAAGTGTCTTGTCAAAACGCTTACTTCTTGCGCATACCCCCCCCCCTTGCCCATTTTAACGTAAATATATTCTTCATAAAATTCTCCGAAATTGTTAAGGTAAAAAATGGAATAATAGGTAATATCGGCATTTTTTTAGAACCGAACCAAAAAAACTACGAGTTTTTTAAGTTCCATCGGCTTTGAGTTGGAAGTTAAATTGGTTTTTTCCAGAAACAACGGTGACTTTGAACGGTGATTTCTCGGCGGAACTATAAGCATCCGGAATCAATGATTTTGGAACAAGGACATCAACCATTTTACCGTCGGAATTTTTTTCTTTCTGACCGGTAGGAATCATTTCCGATTTTGAAATGGTGACAATGTATTCACCCGGAGTTGTTCCTGCGTCTGGTTTTCCCAACAGGGTTTGTAATTGGTATTTTCCATTTTGATCGGTAATCGCATAAGCAGGATTACCTACACTTTGTGTCACAGGTGAAAAATTAACACTGGCACCAGCAAGCGGTGAACCGTTCACGTCGGTTATCGTTCCGACAACAGAATCGGTTTTGATTGAAGAGGTTCCACCTGCGCAACCAAGAAAAAAAAGTCCCAATAGAAAAATAGGGACACAAGCAATTGTTCGTGTCATAAAGTTCTCCTTTATTTTTGATAAATGTTAACAAACAACATAACCGAAAGGTTTCCGATAGATATCCAATCTACCAAAGAGGATATATTACTCCAAACAATTATTAATGTCAACAGAATAAATTCAAAATAAAATACAGATTTCCACAATTATTCAGTTATTCAGTGAGATTTTCCGTAATCTATCAGTGGAATTATTGTAGATAACAACAATAGGTAGCCCTGAAAGGGCAGTGGTTAGTTGAGAGTGGATAGTTGATAGTGGAGAGTTGATAGTGGAGAGTTCGCACGCGGATTCAAAACGTTTTGGTAATACTCCGCTTGCGAACTCTCCACTCGCCACTCTCCACTATCAACTACATATTCTTGCAATTTGGTACACCGCAACCGCAATTAAAAATGCTAAACCATTCGTGTACGCCATTGTCATAAGCATGTATTTGATATGACCCGTCTCTCGCCATATCACCGCACAAGTCGCAAAACAAGGATTGTAAATCATCACAAAAAGAAGAAGAACAAATGCCTTCAATGGTGTCCAATTCTTTTCCGCACGCAAACGAACAGCAAGATGTTTGCCTTGAATATCCAGGCTTTCCGTATCAATCTCTTCAAGCTCTTTCGTTAATTCTTTTCTCTTCACGTTTGGTTCTTGGAAAGTATTTTCTTTGTTGTTCTTATTTTCTTGATGATTGTTCTCGGCTTCGGTTTCGTCTTCTTCTTCAATTCCATACATCGTCGCCATCGTACTGACAATAACTTCCTTCGCCGCAAAACCACCAATAAGTGCCACATTGTCACGCCAATCAAAACCGGCATATCGTGTTACCGGTTCAAATATACGTCCCATTCGGGCAGCGTAAGAACCTGCAAGTTGGGTCGCCGCATCGGTGTCGGGATTGTCGGGACGCGGGTAATACATAAGCACCCAAAGAAAAACATTAACCGCCAGAATAATCGTCCCCGCCTTTTTAACAAACCACCAACTTTGCAGTACCGCCGTCAACAACATATCGCGTAAATCAGGAACTTGGTACGTCGGAAGCTCCATCACAAGAGGCGAAGGTTCTCCACCAATAAATAATTTACCAAGAATTGAAGAAACAAACAAAGCCATCGTCCACGAAATCAGAATAATTGCCGCCAATACCAATCCTTGATACTCAAGGAAAAACGCCGAAATCAGTAAAGCAAACACCGGAACTTTGGCTCCGCAATTCATAAGGGGAACAACCATAATAGTCAATATTCGCTCCCGTTGTTCCCGCATCGAACGTGTTGCCATGACCGCCGGCAATGCACAACCGCCAACAATGCCGCCGCCAAGAATCATCGGTAAAATACTTTGACCATGCAATCCGAAAAAACGCATGATCCGATCCAACACAACAACCACCCTGGCAATATAACCGCTTTGTTCCAAAATCGAAATAAAAAGGAAAATAAAAAAAATTGTCGGAACAAATGTAAGTACACCGCCAACTCCTGCAATAATTCCGTCATAAATTAAAGAGTGGAGATTGCCTTCGGGAAGATGAAAACAAGAATCCAGCAATGCCGGAATCCAAACCGAAAAAAGTGACTCAACCGCTCCAAACGGCGTATTCCATTCAAAAACTCCTGCCGCATTGAACCATGGAAACCATGTCCAACCATCCGCCAGATTAAACGCCAACTGAAATGTTATAAACATGACTGCCGCAACACTCAGCAAACCAAGAAATGGATGACAAAGAAATTGGTCAAGCGTATCTGAATTACGATGTGGGATGGAAGTTCGTTGAATGGTCTGTTTTTCAATGGTTTCCGCCAAAATGTTCCTGCTGGAGGCGATTGTTTTACGGGGAGAATCACCGCTTTGCGTTTCGTAATCTTCAACTTTTTTCATGCACGATTCGAGCAACGGTTCCCAATCTTTGTCATGAGTGTGATGTTGAATAATTCGCCGTGCTTCGCGGTCATTTTCAAGGAGTTTAATCGCAAGCCATCGGGTCGGAAAATCCTGAACGAGTGGTTCTTTTTGTGAGAGTGCGGCATCAAATTCTGCAATTAACGGTTCTAAAGTGCCGTAATTGATTTTCCAGGTGACTGGTGATTCGTGGTCATGTTTTGCGGAAACCGTGTTAATTTGCCGGCGCAGTTCTTCGAGACCTTCTCCGGTACGACCATTCGCCGGAATCACCGGAACTCCAAGCGTTTGTTCCAACACCGGAATATCAATCGAAAAACCGCGACGCCGTGCAATATCCATCATATTCAGGCAAATGACCAGCGGTATCTGAAGTTCGAGCAGCTGAAACACAAAATAAAGATGACGCCGTAAATTGGAAGCATCAATAACGATAACAACAACTTCAGGGCGTTCAAGCAACAGAAAATCCCGCGTAACCCGTTCTTCCTGAGAATACGAGGTCAAACTGTACGTACCAGGAAGATCAACAACTTCGATACGCCGCTTACCATCGTGATAATGCCCGGACTTTTTTGTTACTGTCACTCCGGGATAATTGGCAACTGTTTGATGTAAACCGGTGAGATAATTGAAAACAGTTGATTTACCGGAATTGGGTTGCCCAACCAATGCAGCAAGAATTTCATTATGTTCATGCTCCGCGACAATATTCATGGCATTGTGCATTTTAATAAACGTTTAATGAATGAATCTATTTGAAAAAACTCTTGAAAGAAATTCCGTAAAGGAAACATTATGTGGTTAGGTTGTGAGTACGTTCTCTAATTTGGATTTGATGTTGATATTATTTTTCGACTAGAATTTTTGAGGCAATCGATTGTCCTAAGGCGATTCGGGTATTACCGATGGCGAGCAACATGGGTCTGGCGGACGATTTTATTTTAGAGGAGTTGCCGCCTTGCAGAACACGGAAACGAGTTCCGGCAAAAAGTCCCATTCCCATTAATCGTCCTTGTAATTCGGGTTCGAGAACCAAATCGACAATTGTACCGCTTTGCCCTTCAGAAAAATGACATAAATAATCGACTTTCTCCGAACGAAATACAGTTTCAGGAGTAGGTGAATTGATGTTAGCAATCATGGCTTTTAGAAAAAGTTGTTCATTAAATACTTGTCCAAAAAATTACTTATCGAAATCTATTTGTAGAATCAAACTTGACTCTGTAAATATACACCGGAACAAAAAAGTGTCAAGAAGACTTCAGAAACTTCTCGGAAATTCCGTTCTATACTTTGGGTAGTCATAAATTATAAGGGTTAAATTGGCACAACAATTAATTTATATTGCAACAAGTTTTTTGTTTTTCGATTTTCACCTCGAAGTGGTGCGATTTTCATAACCGCAGGTCATCCGGCAGACTCGCGGCGACAACACTCTGTCTGAAAAACAGAATTTTAATCATCACAGGTTGTACAATTCGGATTGTTTCGTTTCGCCATTCAGGCGATGTGTTTTGTAGTTAATCGTTGAGAGTGCCGCAATGCGGATTACTACCAAAACGGTATTACTTGATCATTGCCGGTAAATAAGGTATAAATTGTATATTGATAAAAATGTTAATGAATAATTAGTTTTACGGAATCACGGCAAATGGTTTATTTTTTGGTAATTGATGCGAATGGTTAAAAATAATTAAAAAAGATTAACAAATTTAACGATGTAAAAAAGATTATGTCCGGTTTATCGATCAATTCAGTTTCCCAATCACTGTCTGCAACTCATCAAGTGCAACGCGTTCAGTCAAGTCTGGCTAATTCGCTTACACAACTTTCCACTGGCAACCGGATTAATTCTGCCCAAGATGATCCGGCAGGACTCATTGCTCAGGAATGGCTTCGCTCCGAAATAACCGCAAGTCATGCAGCATTGAAAAATACTCGTCTGGCAAACAGTATGCTCAATGTCGCCGAAAGCGGAATGCATCAGATTAGTAATCTTCTCATTGAAGCGAAGGGATTAGCGGTTGAAGCTGCCAACAGCGGAGCAATGACACCGCAAATGATTGAAGCCAACCAAATTCAAATGAACGCCATTCTCGATTCCATTGACCGGCTTTCCTCAATGACAAACTGGCTCGGTAAACCGTTATTAAATGGATCACTTTCATCAGAAAACGGCGGGGCGTTGTTCCAGTTGGGACAAGATGTTGTGTCGTCGCAGCAAGTGTCGGTTCCGATAGAAGGGACACAAACAAGCCGTGTCGGTAATGGTTCGGATGTGCTCATGCAACTGCGCAGCGGCGGTACGGCGTCTTTGGCAGCAAATCCGGTATTGGCTGACAAAATTCTAAGTGCCGCTATCTCACAAATTGCAACACAACGCGGCGATATCGGAGCCGTACAAAAATACACATTGGATTCCAATGTCAATACGTTACAAGATTCGCTTGTTTCATTGAGCGACGCGAAATCAATTATTTCGGATACGGATTATGCGGTTGCTGTTTCCAATATGGTACGCGATCAGATTCTGCTCCAATCCGGAATCCAAATGCTCGGTCTGATAAACCAAAACCGTAATAATACGGCTTCACTTCTTAATTCCTGAACAAAAAATCCGAATTATTATTGCCGAAATACCCAAATTACAGTGTTTAATTTCTGTACTTTTATGAAATTGTAACTAATATGTTCCAATCATTTAATAAGATAAAAAAAGATGGATACACAAACGAACACAATTTTTATCACAGAGAATCAATTATTTGATTATTTTCCATTTGAATCTTCAGATGCTAACAATGCTTGGGAATGTCGAGTTAATAATAATTTAAATAGATTAGAAATTATTAATGTATTTAAAATTTTTACAATTTTATTGGGAATAGTTTTATCGGGAATTATGTTTTTAGTTGGAGTTGTTTTATACGCTAACAGACAATTTTTTCCACATGGAATGGATGGAATGATTTTATGGATGATAACAATCACGTGTTTTGGAATTGGTATCCTTTTTTTAGTTTTAATACCTGCATCTATTTTTCACGGAATTCGATGTACAAATGAGCAATGGGGAACCAATAGATTTTCTTATTCTTTTACTGATGGAACGATTACTATCGCGGACAAATATATTTATAACAAAAATAATTATTCAAAATTAATCTTTGTAAGTATTGTCGGTTATTGTAGATATTTCAATCATGTTAGTCCAAGCACTCAATTAGTGTTATTAATTTTGACTCATAATAATGAATGGAGAAAACATATATTAGCAAATGAAAGTTTTGGCTGGCAAATAAAAAGATCGATAAGATATTTGTCGGAAAAAATCGGATGTGATTTTATCGAACGAAATTCAACAATTTCAGATTGCCATACAAATCAAAAAAACGGTTACAGCAACTTTATAGCAGATACTAATACACCATGCGTTTTTGTTTGTAATTGTTGCGATTGTCCGTGAGATTTGAAAAGGCGTGATATTATCGATGCGATAATTGAATTTGGGACGAATCACGATGAGGTAAACAAAGGATTTTTGATACCTTTTTTACGGAAGAAAACGATTAATTGTTGTTTTGTTTTTAGAGAACCGTTTCTTTTTTCTTCTTCGATGATCTCTTGGCTTAACGTATAAAAACGCTTATTCTTACAACTTATGTCTTTTAAAGGTAAACGGCTTTCCGTCAGGTCACTTTTTAAGATATTGTATTGGATTTCCAAATCGTCATTGCCGTACAGTTTTATTTCTTTTATCACACCGATCTGTTGTTGCTCATTCTTGACATAAATGTAATCTCCCGTTCTAACTCCTATTGTTCTGCATTTTTGTTCCAGTTTTTCTTTTTTCGCAACTTTTTCCTTTTCCTTTTTTTCGAGCAAGCCGAGAATCACTTCCGGTCGAATATCCTCATCGGAATTTTTAGGAACATCATTTTTTAGTTTCGTTTTCAATACAGAAGTATCTATTTGAATTTTATCAATTGTACGAAAATAATGAGGAATACAAAACGGAATTTTTGCATCAATAACAAATTGTCTTATTGCCGCTATATTTCCGCCGCCGGCATTGTGTAATTCTTCATCCGATATTGTTTTATTAATATCTAATGTTTGTGTTGCGGTTTCTTTCAGGATTGGGTGAAGATAACAATCGGATTCAAAAGTTCTTTTATTGATTTGGTCATACGTTTTTGAAAAAAAACGAATCTCGTTTGAATCTCTTCTTTCCGATTTAATCTTCGATAAAAAAGAAATCATGTAAATAAAAAACGGAATCGATTCCAAATCATCAATCTCTAATAAACATGTTTGCGGAAGAATCTTCCTAATAAAATCATTAAAAATACTCTTGGCAAATTCGTAATGATAAATAAATTTTTCGATAATTTCAATATCAATATCCCCGTCGTGACTGGAACGATAAATAAAAGAAACAAATTGACTCCCTGTTTCGTTAATACTGTTGTATAAATATTGTGTTGCGATTTTCTTGTCTTCCAAATCAAGACCTTGATAATCAAAAAGTTCCACTTGAACAGCAAACCGGCAAGCATAATTTGAATAGGCATCCGATAAATAATAAGTTACGGATATTTTCTCAATCTTATCTTTTAATAACACAATACCTGTACAATACCGGTTAAGATAATCCATAAAACTGTCATCAATAAATCGGTTGTAGTACATAACTGTTCTTTCTTAAAAACGGGTTAAGAACATCTGAAACGGAAATTATTTGAAACGTAAAAGAGCGTATTTTTTCTTTCCGGTACGAAGAACCATCATACTTTCACCAACAAGATATTCTGTTCCGATCTTCGTTTCAGTGTCTTTAATTTGCTTATTGTTAATGTACGCACCTCCTTGCTGAATTGTCCGGCGTGCGTCACTTTTTGAAGCGGAAAGACCCGATTCGACAAGTGCATCGGTTATTGTTAAGCCGTTATTGAGCCGGTCATGCGGTAATTCTTTACTTGGAACATCGGCAAAAATAGAACGGAGTTGTACGTCGTCCAGTTCGGAAATTTCAGCACCGAAAAAGATTTCCGTTGCTTTTTGCGCAATAGTTAAACCCGATTCGCCGTGAACTAATTGCGTCAATTCATCGGCAACACGTTTTTGAGCAATTCGTTTTCCCGGATCGGTTTTGTGATCGGCTAAAACTGTTTCAATTTCCGGTTGGGTGAGATCGGTAAATATTTTGAGTGTTCGTTCTACATCGGAATCGTCAAGATTGATCCAATATTGATAAAACTGATACGGCGATGTTTTGGCAGGATCGAGCCACAAGGTACCGGATTCGGTTTTTCCCATTTTTCCGCCGTCACTCTTGGTCAAAAGCGGACTCGTCAGCCCATACAGTTGCCCATTCTTCGGAAGAATACCAATTCGCCGTCCAAATTCACACCCCAACGTAATATTACCCCATTGATCACTACCGCCAATTTGCATTTCACAGTTGTATGTTTTGTAAAGGTGTACAAAATCATAACTTTGCATCAGCATGTAACTAAATTCCGTAAAACTCAAACCGGATTCTGAATTTTCGAGACGCATTTTGACGGAATCTTTTGCCAACATGATATTGACGGGAAAATGTTTCCCAACATCGCGTAAAAAATCAATGTAAGAAAACTGGGAAAACCAATCGGCATTATTAACCAACAGTGCGCCGGTTGACGAATGATCGAAGCGTAGAAATTTACGAATTTGCCGTTCGATACATTTGATATTAAATTCGACTTGTTCTTTGGTGATAAGTTTTCGTTCTTCACTTTTTCCGCTTGGGTCGCCGATTGTTCCGGTGGCACCGCCGGCAAGAGCAATCGGGCGATGTCCGAATTGCTGGAAACGCCGCAAATTCATAAGTGCAACAAGATGTCCCACATGTAAACTATCAGCGGTCGGATCGAAACCAGCATAAATTGTTCGTGGTTTTTCCATTAACCACGCTGTGAGATGAGTAGCATCTGTTGTTTGGTAAATCAGACCGCGCCACGATAATTCCTGAATAATATCCTGCATATTGATACTTCGGTGAGAATTGGAAACAAAACTAAATCAAAATAAAATCCCGTCACTCAAATAATCAAAAGGTTAATCGAAGTTAATTGAAGTGTGTATTATGAAGCGTGTATTATAGGTGAAAACTTGAGAAATAAAAGTCGGGGACATTTAATTTCCGCTCTAAAATTCATTTTGACATATATTTTGCTTGTTGTAACTATTCACAAAAATAATCGGAAGGCAGGCGAGTAACTGTCTATGTTATCAAGATATTCGCGGATATTTAGTCCGCTGATTACGCAGATATTCGCGGATATTTAGTCCGCTGATTACGCCGATGTTCGCGGATTTTTAGAGATTTTTTGCAACTATTCAGTAGGTAGGCAACTTTTCGCCGAAAGGTTGGTCGGCGATAGCCGACTTGTTCCTATTGACAGAAGGAAACTAAAAAACAATCGCGTAGAACACAAATAAAAAAACCAATCGTTGCGACATTGCGACGTTGCGACATTTCGGCGAAACGTTGCCTACCATAAAATAAGATCACAACAGAATAGATACAAATGGTTATCTAATTTTCTAAGTATTGTTTAAGCAATTGACTTTCCAAAAGATTTACATTTTTCGGCGTCGTCATCGGAAGGAGCTTCGTTGACGATCAACGATTCGGCAATAAGGACAGCACCGGCTTTTTTCATTCGGTCTGCCCAGTCACGCATCCATTGACCATCACCCCAACCGTAAGAACCAAACAATGCGAGTTTTTTACCATTAACTTTACCTTCAATAGAAGTAATAAACGGTTCAAATTCGCTATCCTCCAATTCTTCGCTTCCCATGGACGGGCAACCAAGAAATGCAACATCAACTCCAGTAACATCTTCCACACTAGCTTTCGCAACTTCTTTGAGAGCAACTTCCGCACCAGCAGAGACTGCGCCTTCCTGAATTAATTTTGCCATTGCTTCGGTGTTGCCGGTTCCAGACCAATACACGATGGAAACTTTCATAGTGAAATTCCTTTCTTTTTGTTAAAACATGAGTTTGCTGTACAAAACTTCGTTTAATTCTAGTAAAAGAAAAGAATCTGTCAAGTGTTACTGAACAAAGGTTTTTCAAACCAAGTGCAGTATGCTGTACAGAGTGTGCGGCAGGTATAACCATTCACGCCGGCAATTAATGCGGTAAGTGTTGTTGGTAAAAGTACAACAGTTATCATTTTACGTCTGTTGTGATCAATTGCTCTGGACAAATAATTGTATTCCATGTATTATTCCGGCAAATGAAAAGACATCCGTTTAATATCAAATATCCGGCAGATTTTTTTACAAAGAAACAAGTTTGTCAGGCAAACCTGTGGAAGCATCGATTGCCGGAATTTTATGTTGAGGAAGAGATTTCAAACGATTCCGATGGTGCGGCAATTCCGTTTTCGAGTGATTTTCGGAGTGAGGTCATTGCGAATCTGGAAGCGGTTCTTTTTTTGTCCCGTGAACCGCTTTCCGGTCGCCGTCTTGTTCAATTAGCAGAATTACCGGAAGGTACGCGAATCCGTTCGATCATTCAGGAATTGAATGATCGATATGATCGCCGGCAATCGGCGTTTCGGGTTATTGAGGTTGCCGGCGGATTTCAACTCCGTACTCGACCGGAATTTGCAGCATGGCTTGTCCGAATTCAGGAAGTTCCGATTACTGTCCGGTTGAGCAGTCCGGCAATGGAAACTCTTGCCGTCATCGCCTACCGCCAGCCAATTCACCGCACCGAAATCGAAAAAATACGCGGTGTGCAATGCGGTGAACTCATCCGGCAACTCCTTGATCGGGATTTAGTGAAAATCGCGGGACGTTCCGAAGAACTTGGTCGTCCTTTTTTCTATGGTACTACAAAAAATTTTCTGCAAGTTTTCGGACTTGGCAGTTTAAACGACTTACCGGATAAAGAATTGTTTCCCGTTGAAATAAAACCGGTAGGAATAAAAAATGAAAAAACCGGAATAGAAAAATAAATAATTATGTAATCTATCTGTGGAATTATTATTTTTACGTATTATTCCGTTCCTCCTCGTCCTGAAAGAACAGTTTTTAGTGAATAGTTATGAGTGAATAGTGAATAGTTCGCAATGCGGAGTATTACCGTTTTGGTCGTAATCCGCTTGCGACACTCTCCACTCAACTCTCAACTAAAAACCAACCTCATAAAGTAATTGATAGTGGATAGTTGACAGTGGATAGTTCGCAATGCGGAGTATTACCGTTTTGGTCGTACTCCGCTTGCGCAACTATTCACTATTCACTATCAACTATTAACTAACCTGCGCCATTTTCACATGAAAATGGCGCATTCTCATATGAAAATGCGCCATTTTTACATGAGAAT